>NZ_DAOQZV010000168.1:0-7171 GCF_035343835.1 Nostocoides sp.
GCGGGCCAGCCGGCGCCGCCGCGCGCGGGGCGCACGAGCCGCCGGGTTCGAACCGACCGGATCCACACCGGCCGGATGCATTGCCGCCTGACGAGCCCGATCAGCCAATGCCGGGGATGTGATGACCGCGACAGCAGCGTCCAGCGCGCCAGCGGGCATGGTGACCCCATCCGACCCCTATGGGGCGGCGGACCGGGCGCGCTGGGTTGCCGAAGACCCGGCGCTCAAGCGCACCGACCGGGACGAGTTCGCGCGTGACCGGGGCCGGCTCATCCACTCGGCCTCATTGCGCCGCCTGGCGGCCAAGACGCAGGTGCTCTCCCCGGACAGCGACGATTTCGTCCGCAACCGGCTCACGCACTCGCTGGAGGTCGCCCAGATCGGGCGCGAGTTCGGCGCGGCCCTGGGCTGCGACGGCGACGTCGTCGACGCGGCCTGCCTGGCCCACGACCTGGGACACCCACCTTTCGGTCATAACGGCGAGGCCGCCCTCGATGCGCTCTGCGCCGACATCGGCGGCTTCGAGGGCAATGCTCAGACCTGGCGCATCCTGACCCGGCTCGAGGCCAAGCGCGAGCACCCCGACGGCCGCCCCGCCGGCCTCAATCTCACGCGCGCCAGCCTCGACGCCGCCTGCAAATATCCCTGGGCGAGAGGGGAGTTCGAGGGGGTCGCAAAGTTCGGTGTCTATGCCGATGACCTCGACGCCTTTCGTTGGATGCGCGAACGCCACCCGCCGGCTGAACGGTGCCTAGAGGCCGATGTCATGGACTGGTCGGACGATGTCGCCTACTCCGTGCACGACGTCGAGGACGCCATTGCCTCGGGCCGGCTTGCCCCGGCCCGCCTGCTCGACCCGGGGCATCGCGCGATGGTGCTCGCGGTCGCCCAAGGCGCGTATGCCGCGGACCTGACCGCGGACGCTTTGCAGGAGGCGCACGAGCGGCTCCTGGCCCTGGCGGTGGTGCCAACGGCATACGGCGGGACCCGGAGGGACCTCGCAGCGCTGAAAGACATGACGTCGCGGTTGATCGGTCGTTTCGTGCGCGCGGTCGAGGAGGCGACCCGGGTGGCGTACGGGCCGGGACGGCTAGCCCGATATGACGCGCGGCTCGTCGTGCCCGACGAGACGCGCGCGGAGTGTGCCGTGCTCAAGGCGATCGCCGCGCATTTCGTGATGCACGCCGAGGACCGGGTGCCGCTCTACGCGCGGCAACAGGAGTTGATCGCCGGCCTGGTGGCTGGCTATGAGGCCGACCCCACGCGCCTGGACATCGACCTGCAGGCCGACCATGGGGCCGCTCCCGACGATGCGGCGCGGCGGCGCATCGTCGTCGACCAGGTCGCGAGCCTGACCGACGTTCGCGCCTGGGCGATCGGTCGCGCCTGGGGGCTTGCCTGATACGCGCCCGCCCGCGTCTGCGTGGGCACTCATGCCCTGTGGATGGCCCGGAGCGGATGCCCACGGCGACTATCTACACTGACCGGACAGCAGCCGGAAGGAGCCGCGAGCAGTGGCCGGGCGAATCGTGGCCGAGGACATCGCGGCCGTGAAGGAACGCACGTCGATCGTCGACGTCGTCCGCGATCACGTGACCCTGCGCAATGCCGGCACCGGCTCGATGAAGGGCCTGTGCCCTTTCCACGACGAGAAGTCGCCGAGCTTCACCGTGCGCGAGAGCGCCGGCACCTTTCACTGCTTCGGCTGCGGCGAGGGCGGCGATGTCGTGGCTTTCGTCCAGAAGGTCGACGGGCTGACCTTTGTCGAGGCGGTCGAGCGCCTCGCTGCCCGGCTCGGGATGGAGGTGCGCCGCGAAGAGGGCGGGCCCAGTGGCGAGAGCCTCGGCCGGCGCTCGCGCCTGGTCGAAGCCCACCGCATCGCGCAAGAGCTCTATGCCGATCGTCTCGTCAACAGCCCCGATGCGCGGGCGGCCCGGGACTTCCTGCGGGCGCGTGATTTCACGGGCGCCGACGCGGCACGGTTCGGCGTCGGCTTCTCGCCCCGTGGTGGTGAGGAACTCGCCCGGCTGCTGCGCAGCCGCGGCTTCTCCGAGGAAGAGATGGCGCTCGCCGGGCTCGTCGGGCGGGGTGCCCGGGGCAGCTACGACCGCTTCCGCGGCCGGCTGATGTGGCCGATCCGCGACACCTCCGGCGACACCATCGGCTTCGGGGCGCGGCGGATCTTCGATGACGACCGGATCGAGGCGAAATACCTCAACACCACCGAGACGACGATCTATAAGAAGTCGCAGGTCCTCTATGGGATCGACTTGGCGAAGAAGGCGATCTCCGGCGGCCGGCGGGCCGTCGTCGTCGAGGGCTACACCGACGTGATGGCCGCCCACCTCTCCGGCGTCGAAGCCGCGGTCGCGACCTGCGGCACGGCTTTCGGGGTCGATCACATCAAGTTGCTGCGCCGGCTGATGCGCGACGAGCCCGGGCTCGACCCGGCGCGGATCATCTTCACCTTCGACGGCGACGCGGCCGGTCAGAAGGCCGCGATGAAGGCCTTCGCGGAGGATCAACGCTGGACCGCGCAGTCCTTCGTCGCGGTCGCCACCGACGGCATGGACCCGTGCGATCTGCGGCTGCGCAGGGGGCCTGAGGCGGTCAAGCATCTGGTCGAGGACGCCGTGCCGATGTTCGAGTTCGCCGTCCGGACACTGATCGGGCGACTCGACCTGACCACTGCCGAGGGGCGCGTGCAGGCAATGAAAGTCGCTGCGCCGGTGATCAATTCGATTAAGGATCCGAGCTTGCGACCGGAGTATGAGCGGACCGTCGCCGGCTGGATCGGCGTCGGCGTCGAACAACTCGCCGACGCCGTGCGCCGGGCCGGCACCTTGCGTCCCCCCGAGGAGCCGCGACGTCGCGAGGCTGAGGCGGCCGAGCCCACTGCGGACGAGCTCGCGGCCGCCCTGCCGATGCCGAATATGCGCGACCCCCTGGTCAATGCCGAGGCCCAGCTGCTCCAGGTCTTCCTCCAATACCCGAACGTCATCACGGGGGAGATGCTCGACTCGATCGCACCGGAGTCCTGGGTCGCTCCCGCGCACCGCGCCGTCTTCGATGCCGTCCGCAGCGTCGTCGTCACCGAAGGTATGACGCTTGCCCAGTGGGTGCAGGCCGTCACGACCAATGCGCCGCTGGCCGCACAACCGCTCGTGTCCGCCCTCGCGGTCGCATCCCTGCCGGTGACCCTCGACCCGTCGTCGGGGCTGCCGGAGGCGCGCTATGTCGCCTCGCTGGTGGCGCGGGTGCGCGAGGTCTCCATCACCCGGGAGATCGCCGACTCGCTGTCCCTGATCCGGCGTTTGTCGTCCGATCCCGATGCCGACCCGGCACAAGTTCGGGCCGTGTCGAAGCGTCTGCAAGATCGCCAACGAGCGTTAGCGGACCTTCGTGAGAGGGTGAGTTGATGGGATTCTCGTTGCGGCGCAAGGACACGGCGCCACCGCTGCCCGCTGAGGTCGCGTCGGGGCTCGGATTGCTGGCTAAGGAGCGCGTCGTCGCCGCGACCCGCGACGACACCGGCACGTGGGTCGTCGTCGGCACCGCCCGTCTGTATGCCGTTCCCCCCACCGGCGAGGTGCTCGCCCGCCCGTGGCACCTGGTCGACAACGGCAAGTGGGATCACGACCACTACACCCTGACGGTGACGTTTGTCGATGGTGCCCGCCCGCAGCAATGGGTCTTCCGGGAGGCCGCCCAGGTGCTTCCGGCCTTCCGTGAGCGTGTCCAGGCCTCGGTCGTCATCTCTGAGGCGGTCGACCTCGGCTCGAAGTCGCGCAAGGCGCGCGTAGTTATCCGCAAAAATCTCGCCGACGGCTCGCTGCACGACCAGACCATCCTGGGCCAGGGTGTTCGGCTGAGTGATCCGGGCGTGAGCGAGGCCGTCAACGCCACCCGGGCGCACCTGCGCGAGCAAGTCGGCCTCTGAGGACGGGCTGCAACGGGCCATTCCATGGCGACGGTGGAACCGGAATCGGAAATCAATCTCCGCGCGGGATGGGCGCAGGGTGCGGGCCGCGGGCATACGTGCAGGTCAGCCGTCTGTGGAGCTCCCCCGGTTGGACTCGAACCAACAACCCTTCGGTTAACAGCCGAATGCTCTGCCAGTTGAGCTACAGGGGATCGTCTGGCACGCCTCGCGGCGCTGGGAAACCATAGCAAAGAGCACCCGGAGTCAAGAAACTCGCCATGGCCACGGCACGGCCGGCGCCGGGGAGTTGGGCTCCCCAGCGCTGGTGTCAGCGCGGCGGAACAGAAGGTGGTCAGGGTCGTCTGACTCGATGGAGGACAAGGCAGTCTCCGCAGCCCAATGACGAAGTCGGTTCGACGACTTCCCCAGCCAGCGCGTGGGCGACAGGGCTCGATCAGGAACTTTTCACGTCCGCGCAGGCGGCGACCCGTCATCGGCAGGAGGCGAGCTTCGGGGGATTCTGCTTCGGGTCCAGGCGGACGCCGAGCGGGGTCAGGTTCTTGTCCACGGCCCGCTGCCAGGCGCCGGAACTGACCATCGTCGTCAGTGCGGTCGTGATCCGCCGGCACAGGCGGCTGTCGTCCTTAGGGAGGCCAACGGCATAGGACTCGATGGAGAAGGTCTTGCCGACGAGGGTGAACTCATCGGCATACTGCGGCTGCCGGGCGAAGCCGGCGAGGACGACCTGATCGCCGGTGACGGCATCGATCTGGCCGGTGTCGAGCAACGCGACGCACCGGGCATACGAGTCGAAGGTCTGCAGTTGCACGCCTGGATACTTCTGGACGATCCGCTGCGCGGCGGGCGTCCCCGTGCCGGTGCAGAGCGTATGCCCGGGCATGTCGTCCGGCCCGGCGATTCGGCTGCCGCGGCGCACGAGCAGCGTCTGACCGGTCGTGAGGTAGGGGCCGGCGAAGGCGACCGAGAGCGCACTCGCGTCGGTCATGGCATACGCGGCCACGACGATGTCGACCTGCCCGGTCGTGAGGAGGACGTCCCGCTGGGCGGGTGTGGCGCGGACATACGTGATTTCGGTCTTGCCGAGGGCATTGGCGACATAACTGGCGACGTCGATGTCGAAGCCGGAGTAGACACCCGCGCTGAGCAGACTCATGCCGGGTTCGTCAATGGCCACGCCGATCCGGATATTCGGACTCTTCGCGCCCTGGCACCCGCTCACGCCGAGCACAACAGCGGCGGCGAGCGCGATCCGCGCCGCACGTCGGTAGCGCCCGAGGGTTGGAATGCTCACGGGGGCAACGAGATCCGTTCTTCAGGTGCGGGTGTCTACATCCTCCCACGGGCGGAAAGGACGAGCGCGGTGGAGTTGCCTCCACCGCGCTCGCTACTGACCCAAGTCCGTCACCCCGGACGCCCCATTCGGCAGCCCGCAGGCGAGGCCCCCTGGTCAGTGGTTGGGGATCTTGAACTTCTGGCCCGGGAAGATCAGGTCAGGGTTCTCGATGTGGTTCAGCTTGGCGATCTTCGTGTAGGAGACGCCGAACTTCTCGCCGATCTCGGACAGCGTGTCGCCGGACTTGACGGTGTAGGTCCGGTAGTTCTCGTCGTCGTCCTTCTTGGGGGCGGCCTTCGCCTCCGGCGCCTTGGGCTTGGGTGCGGCCACCGGCTCGGCCGCGGCGTTCATCGGGTCCTCCGGGACCGGCACCGAGTGGGTGTAGTCGGGAGCGGGAGCAACCGTCGGCTCCGGAACCGGAGCCGGGGCGGGAGCGGCCGGGGGTGCCGGCGCGGATGCGGTGCCGGCCTTCTGCGCGGCCTCCTGCGCGCGCTTCTCGGCGTCCGCAGCAGCCTGCTGAGCCTTCGCGGAATCGTCGCGCGTCTTGGCGGCGACCTCGTCGGCGTGCTTGCGCGCGTCGGCGGCCTCCTTGGCCGCCTCTTCCGCCTGCTTTTTCGCCTTCTCCTCGGGAGTGTCGAAGCCGAGACTGTCCTTGATTTCGTCCAGGAATCCCATGATCTGGGTGTGCCTTCCATTGGTTGTGCACCGGTCGGTGCCGGCTCCGGGTCCTATGACCCGTGGGCCGAACGTACCGGACCGTACCCGCCCGCGCGCGCCGGACACCCTGGGAGTTTTCTGAGTGCCGACTGCCCGCACGCCTCCAGCTGCGACTGGTCGCCCCTGCCGTATGCCGTTCACCCCCACCGCGTGCGACGTTCCGGATGATCGTCCTTCGCGCAGCCGAGGCTAGACTCACCGCGCGCCTGACCGTCGGCTCGGCCGGAGCGGTCGAGCGCACGGGGCGTTAGCTCAGTCGGTCAGAGCATCGGACTCATAATCCGCCGGTCGTCGGTTCAAGCCCGACACGCCCCACCACCGTTGCGCGGACGCGTCGTCGAAGCGCTGAGCACGCTCATTGGGCCGCGGGAGCGCAAAATGGCTGAACGTCCGCGGCGACGGGCCTGATGCGAACGACTTTGCGCCTCCGCGGATGGTGCGGCTGGGTCGGATAGGGCACAATGTGGCCAGCACGGATCACTGTGACGCATGGTGCGCACGTTGGCGTTGGGGAAGACGTCCACAGCACACCAGGAGGATCAGGATGTCCGTCACCAGTTCGCGTGGCAGCACGCGTGGGGTCGTCTTCATCCATTCGACCCCGGCAGCGCTGTGCCCGCACCTCACCTGGGCACTCGAAGCGGTGCTCGGGGACCGCGTCGTGCTCGACTGGACCGAGCAGGGGGCGGCATACGGCCTTAAGCGCGCGGAACTGTCGTGGACCGGCGCGCCGGGCACGGGTGTGAAGCTCACGGCCGCCCTCAAGCCCTTCAGTGGCATTCGTTACGAGGTCACCGAGGAGCCCAGCCCGGGCCTGAACGGCATGCGGTGGTGCTTCACCCCGGCGCTCGGGCAGCACTCCGCCTGGATGGCCCCCAATGGCGACACCCTCGTGGGGGAGCAGCAGCTCAAAGAGGTCCTGCTCTATGCGCAGGGCAGCAATGAGGCGGTCGCCGACATGCTCGAAGAACTGCTCGGCACTGCCTGGGACGCCGAGCTGGAGGTCTTCCGCCACGCCGGTGAGGGTGCGCCGGTCCGGTGGTTGCACAAGGTCGGCTGACGACGCAATCGCCTGACGCGTGGCGGGCCGGCCGCCTTCTCCTGGGAAACGTTGAACGTCCCCCGACCTTCACAGTCGGGGGACGTTCAGCGTCCGGAGCGAAAGTTTCGGCGCTCAG
>NZ_DAOQZV010000169.1:0-7061 GCF_035343835.1 Nostocoides sp.
ACGCGCGCCGCGCCAGGTCGGCGCTGGAGGCCGCGAGTGCGGCGGCGCCGGCTGTCGCGACCGGCAGATTGCGCACCCGGAAGAAGAGCACGCTCCACAGCGCGTTGAGCGTCAGATTGACCCCCAGCGCCCGCCCGTATGCCGTGGCCTCCACCGCGCGTCCCTCCCGGTCCAGCTGGGTCAGATGCTGCGCGGAGACCGCTGCGATGGTCGCGTAGAGCGGGGTCCAGACGAGCCCGAAGGTCTGGGGTGGCGGCTGCCACGGCGGCTTGTCCAAAGCGCGATACCACCGCGAGTTTGGTTGCGTCGCAAGCGAACCCACCACCAAACACGCGGCGACTGCGCCCGCACTCATGGCGAGCCGGCGCCGCCCGGTGTCGGGCCGTGTCGCTCCCAGAGCGCTGCGGATCGCCTCGCGCACCCCGATTCGCGCGGGCGCGTCGAGGTGGGCGTCGAAGTCCTCCTCGCGCCGCACGACAGGATGCACCAGGCTGCCCACGAGCGGCTTCGCCAGACCCGCTGGCACCGGGGTGACCGCGCCGACCCAGTGACTGGCCAGCCAGGGCGTCAAGACCGGGACGCTGACGATGCGGCGCGGGCGCAAGCCGGCCACGGCGGCATACGTCTCGATGAGGTCGCGATAGCTGAGCACGTCCGGGCCGCCGATGTCGAAGGCTCGGTTGACATCGGACGGTAGCTCGGCAGCGGCGACCAGGCACGCGACGGCGTCATCGACGGCGATCGGCTGCACGGGGGTGTCGATCCACGAGGGTGTCACCATCACCGGCAGTCGCTCGGTCAGGTGGCGCAGCATCGCAAAGGAGGCCGAGCCGGCCCCCAGGACCACGGCGGCCTGCAGACACGCGGCGGGCACCGGCCCGTCGAGCAGGATCTGGCCGGTCTCGGCGCGAGAGGCGAGATGCGGCGAGAGTTCGCCGTCCTCGGGATGGATGCCACCCAGATAGACGATTCGGCGCACCCCCGCCTCACCGGCCAGCCGGGCGAACGAGCGAGCCAGCTCGCGGTCGCGGGCCACGAAATCACCGCCGTCCATCGAATGGATGAGGTAGTAGGCGACCTGCACCCCATGGAGGGCGCGCCGGAGAGCGTCGTCGTCCGAGGCGTCACCGACGACGACGTCGACCCGCTGCGCCCAATCCCGGTCGGCGATGCCGTCGGGGGAGCGGGTGAGCACGCGGACCGGTCGACGCTCGAGCAGGACGGGCACGAGGGCGCCGCCGATATAGCCCGATGCGCCGGTTACGAGGGCAAGGCCGTCCGGATCGGATTGCGGCAGCGGTGTGTTCATCGCAAGACCTCCAGGACTGCGGGTAACAGGACGAGCATCGAGCTCGACCACAGGACATGGGTGAGAATCGGGCCCAGGACCCCGCCGGTGACGCGGCGTTGCAGGCCGGTGAGCAGGCCGAGAAGGGCTGCGGCAAGGACGAGCATGGGATTGCCGGTGCCCGCGGTCGTTGCCGCATACACCAGCGTCGTCACGGCGACGGCGTGCCGCCGCCCCACGGCCGCGAAGAGCGCGCCCCGGAAGTAGAGCTCCTCGGCGACGCCATTGAGGACGACGACGGCCAGGATGACGGGGAGCGAGGCATAGCGCGCGTGATCCAGGACGGCGTCCACTGCTGCGAGCAGCGGCGGGATGCGCGCGACGATGACGGCTCCGGCGAGGAAGACACCCACGAGCAGGCCGCCGAGGGCCAGCGACTGCACCCACGGCCGGGCATCGCTTCGTCCGGAGCGCGTGTGCGCCCGCCCCACATGAAGGGGGCCGGACAGCAACGCGCCGATGCTCCAGACGGCCGCGAGCGCGAAGGTCGCCGGATAGAACGCTGAGTCGCCCGGCGGGATGCGCAGGGCGAGCGCGAGGATGACGGCGCCGAGCACCAGGGTCACCAGCGCGACGACCCGACGCCGCCGGAACGCCGCGTCACTTTGACCGTGGTCGCGCGGCACCGGTGCCACCAGCGCGGCCGTCAGAAAGGCCCGCAGCTCGGACGCGATGCCAAGGCCCGGGGTCACGATGCCGCCTCCCCGGCCGGACGCCGTGCGGCCGCATACCGCGCCAACGCGTCCGCCCGCTCTGCGGCGTGGTCGACGATCGGCGGCGGATAGCCCCCGGCATAGCCATTGGCCGCTGTGCCCGGCTCGTGCGCGCTGGCCCCCGGGAGATGCGCCAGCTCCGGGACATAGCGACGCACATACGCGCCCTCGGGGTCGAATTTCAGGCCCTGGGCGACCGGGTTGAAGATGCGGAAATAGGGGGCGGCGTCGGTGCCCGTCCCAGCAACCCACTGCCAACCGTGAGAGTTGGACGCGACATCACCGTCGGTCAGATGATCCAGGAAATGGCGCGCCCCGTGCGGCCACCAGATATGCAGATCCTTGACCAGGAAACTCGCCGCCACCATGCGGACGCGATTGTGCATCCACCCCTCGGTGAGCAACTGACGCATCCCTGCGTCGACGTACGGAAAGCCGGTGCGTCCTTGCTGCCAGGCTGAGAAGCGCTCGGCGGCAAGGGAATCGTTCGTCGGATCGGCATATGGCATGGCGGCGAGAGTCGGGCGGAGGTCGTGCCACGCCGATCGCGGGTTGTGCCACAGCACGTCGGCATAGAACTCGCGCCAGGCCAGCTCGGTGATGAAGCGCTCGCCGCCCGGGGATCCGGTCAGTCCGTTCACCGCGAGCTCGTGCAACAGGGTGCGCGGGTGGATCGTGCCCAGCTTCAGCGCCGTCGACAGGTGTGACGTGCCGGCCTGATCGGGCCGGTCGCGCAGCCGGGCATAAGACGCCAAGTCGTCGCCTAGGAAGCGCGCCCACGCCTGCCGCGCCGCGTCCTCGGTCACCGGCGTGCTGCCCGGCAGTGGGCCTGGCGCGGGCAGGGGATCGTTGCCGAGGCCGTCGACGATATCCAAGCGGGCGGGCGCCGGCGCCGGACCGGGCGCCCCATGCTCGCGCCAGGCTCTGGCGAATGGTGTGAACACCGCGAACGGTGTCCCACCGCGCGTGCGCACGAGCCCGGGGCCAACGGCATACGGCGATCCCGTTGCCCGCCAGGAGATTCCGCGATCCGACAGCAGCGATGCCACGCGGCGATCGCGACGCGCGCCGTAGGGCGTTGTCTCGACCGAGACATGCACGGCCGCGGCACGCACCTCGGCGCAGATTTCGGGCACGACGACGGCGGGGTCGCCGGAGCGCACGACCAACCGCCCGCCGAGGGCGGCGTCCAGGGCGGCGACGGCAGTGAGGAAGGCCGCGTCACGCGGCCGCGCGCGGGCGCCGAGCAGGCCCGGGTCAAGGACCACCAATGGCACCACTGGACCCGTCTGGCTCGCCGTGAGGAGGGCGGGGTTGTCCTCGATGCGCAGATCGCGCCTGAACCACATGACCGCTGTCATCGCCCCTCCTTGCCTCTCGTCGCGCCGCTCGTCGGGCGTGGCTAACCTTACGCAAACATTGGACAATGATGTGTCAGGATGGGGAGGGAAAGGAGTTCACATGCCGCCTTCTTCTCGACCCACCGCGGTCGTCGTCGGTGCCGGAGTCGCCGGTTTGACCGCCGCCTATGCGCTCTCGCAGACCCACCATGTGGTCCTGCTCGAAGCGGACACGCGGCTCGGCGGCCACGCCCATACGCACCGGATCGCCACGGCCGCAGGCGAACTCGCGATCGACAGTGGCTTCATCGTGCACAACCAGCGCACCTACCCCACCTTCGTGCGTCTGCTGCGTGAGCTCGGGGTCGCGACCATCGCGACCGAGATGAGCATGTCGGTCACCTGCCGCGAGTGCGGCCTGACGTATGCCGGCGGCCGCGGCCCCGGCGGCATCCTCGCCGCCCCTCGCCGACTCGCCGATCCGCGCTTCGTCCGCCTGCTGGCGGAGGTGCCGCGCTTTCATCGTCTGGCCCGTCGCATCCTGCGCGGTGAGGCCGGCGACCCGACGTGGGGCGAGGTCCTGGCCACGGGCGGGTTCACGCCCTATTTCGCCGATCACTTCGCGATCCCACTGGTGGCGTGCGTCTGGAGCGCCGACGGGGCGGATGCGGCCAACTATCCCGCCCGCCACCTGTTCCGCTTCCTCGACAACCACGGGATGCTCTCGGTCACCGGATCGCCGCGCTGGCACACCATCGCCGGAGGGTCCGCGCGGTATGTCGAGGCGCTCGCGCAGCGGCTGCCCGATGTGCGCACCGGCGCGCCGGTCGTCGCCATCGAGCGCCACGACGATGCCGTAGAGGTCCGGCTGGCACGTGGCGAGGTGCTGCGCGCCGACCGGGTCGTCCTGGCCACCCACGCCGACGACGCGGCGGCGCTGCTGGCCGACGCCACCACCGCCGAGAAGGCTGCACTCACCGCAATTCCCTACTCGCGCAACGAGATCGTCCTCCATCACGATGCTCGCCTGCTTCCCACCGTGGCGCGGGCGCGGGCGAGTTGGAACTACTCTCGGTCGGCGTGCACCGGCAGCGAGCCGGCCGTGCGCGTCGACTACTGGATGAATCGCCTGCACCGGCTCGACGCCGACCGGGACTATGTCGTCAGCCTCAACGGCGGCGGCGATATCGACCCGGCATCGGTCCTGGCTCGCGCGAGCTATCGCCACCCCGTTTTCACCCGGGAGTCGGTTGCCGCGGCCGCGACCTTGAGCACGGCCGGCGGTCCGCGCCTCGCGTTCGCCGGCGCGCACCTGGGCTGGGGCTTCCACGAGGATGGTGCCCGCTCGGGCCGCGTCGCGGCCGAACGCCTCGGCGGCCGGTGGTGACCAGCTCCGGCGGCGGTGTCGAGCCGGGACGTCCCGAGGTCCCCGCGATCGTGCACGGACGGGTTCGGCACGACCGACGGACGCCGCACACCCACCGGATACGGGCCCGCACCTATATGTGGCTCGTCGACATCGACGACCCGCCGGATCATGGTGTGCTCGGCCGCATCCGGCCGCGCGACCACTTCGGGGCGGACTGCACCTCGCTGCGCGACGGCGTCGAGCGCTTTGTGACCGCTCAGGGCGAATCGATCCGGCCCGAGGATCGCGTCCTCACCTTGACCAACCCGCGCGCATTCGGACACGTCTTCAACCCGCTGACGACCTACTACTGCCTCGGCCCGGACGAGCGATTGAGGTGGCTCATCCTCGAGATCCACAACACCTACGGAGAGCGGCACGCGCATCTTCTCCATCTCGACGCTCGCGGCCGCAGCCAGGTCGCCAAGGAGTTCTACGTCTCGCCCTTCATCTCTGTCGATGGGATGTATGACGTTGCCGTCACCCTGACGCAGGAACGGGTGAGTGTGGCGATCACCTTGCGGCAGAACGGCATCCGCATCATCGGGACGAGCTTCAGCGGGACGACCACACCATTGACCCGCCGGGCCGCGCTCCGGGCGGCCGTCGTCACGCCCTTCGTCACCCACCAGGTCAGCGCCCGCATCCGCGCCCACGGCATCCGCCTGTGGACCGCCTTGCCCGTCGTCCCCCGTCCGCTCCATCAGCCTCCGGAAGGCCTGCGATGACCACCGATACCCGCCGGCTCCGCGTCGAGACACCGCCTGCCGCGTCGCGCTCGTATGCCGATCCCGTCCACGCCCCCCTGCGCGGCGCCGTGGCGCGGGCCCTCGCGCGCCGCATGGCCCGTCTCGTCGACGTGCGCATCGTCCTGCCCGACGGCACCTCCATCACCCCACCCCTCCCGGGTCTCGTCCAAGCCCCTGACCGCCACGCCCCGGAACGTCAGGCAGAAGCGCCGGACGACCTGCCCACCATGGGCATCTACTCCTGGGCGTTCTTCGATCGCGTCGGCCTCGACGCCAAGATCGGCATCGGGGAGGGCTTCATGGCGAGGGAGTGGAGCCCGGCGCCGGGCACCGATCTCGCCGACCTGCTCACCCCCTTCGCCGCCCGGCTCGGGGAGCTCGTCCCCCCGGCCTTGGCCCGCTTCCGCCGCCTGGCCGAGCCGCGCCACCCACGCCATCACCGGGGCGACCGGGACGGAGCCGCAACGAATATCGCCCACCACTACGACCTTTCCAATGCCGTCTTCGCCACCTTCCTCGACCCGACGATGAGCTATTCGGCGGCCCGATTCGCGCAAGAGGACCCGCCGGGGTTCGCAGGATTGGAGCCAGCACAGCGGCGCAAGATCGACTCGGTCCTCGATGATGCCGGTGTCGGCCCCGGCACCCGCCTGCTCGAGATCGGCTCGGGCTGGGGGCAACTCGCGATCCAGGCAGCGCAGCGAGGCGCGCACGTCCATACGATCACGCTCTCGGAGCAACAGCGCGAACTGGCAACCGAGCGGATCGCCGCCGCCGGCCTGACCGACCAGGTCCGGGTCGAACTGCTCGACTACCGCGATATCGAGGAGACCTATGACGCCGTCGTCAGCGTCGAGATGATCGAAGCCGTCGGCTACGACTATTGGCCTGACTACTTCGCCACATTGGCGCGGGCGGTTGCCCCCGGCGGTGCCATTGCGCTGCAGGCGATCACCATGCCGCACGGACGGATGCTGGCGTCCAGGCACGCGTTCGGCTGGATCCAGAAGTACATCTTCCCCGGCGGGCTGATCCCCTCGGTCGAAGCGATCGAGCAAAACGCTGCCGCGGCCGGCCTGCAGGTCACCTCCTCGAGGTCGCTGCGCGCGGACTATGCTCGCACCCTGCGCCTGTGGCGGGAGCGCTTCGTCGCCGAGCGCGAGCACGTCCTCGATCTCGGCTTCGACCTCGACTTCCTGCGCGTCTGGGAGTTCTACCTCGCCTACTCCGAAGCCGGCTTCCGCTCCGGTCACCTCGACGTGCGTCAACTGCGCCTTGTCCGTCGGACGTCGTAGTCTGCGGCCACCGTGTACACCATCAAGCAGGCCGCCCAACTGACCGGTATTCCGCCGGCAACCTTGCGCGCCTGGGAACGCCGGTATGCCGTGCTCCGCCCCCCGCGGTCGGCCGGCGGCTATCGCCTCTACGACGATGCGGCCATCCGGGAGCTCGACGTGATGGCGGCCCTGGTCGGGTTGGGCCATTCTCCGCAGCAAGCGGCCG
>NZ_DAOQZV010000170.1:0-7053 GCF_035343835.1 Nostocoides sp.
TCAGAGCTGTGCCGTCAGATTAGTCGCTTTGGCCCCAAGCGACTAATCATGCTTGATCGAGATGAGTCTGCACTTCATGCGACCCAAATCTCCTTGACCGGGCGGGCTCTGCTCGACGGCGAAGACACCGTCCTAGCAGACATTCGTGACCTCGACCGTGTGCAAGAAGTGATGAATTGGGTGCGCCCAGAGGTTGTTTTCCACGCGGCCGCCCTGAAACACCTCCCGCTCTTAGAGCGGTATCCAGAGGAGGCCTGGAAAACCAACGTCTTGGGTTCTCTAAATGTCCTCGATGCTGCCCGCATTACCGGTGTCAGGCATTTCGTCAACATCTCGACCGACAAGGCCGCAAACCCCACATCAATTCTGGGTCATAGCAAGCGGCTCACGGAGCGCTTGACCGCGCACATGGCGGCCAATAGCTCCGGCAGCTATGTGTCTGTGCGCTTCGGCAATGTCCTCGGCTCCCGTGGTTCCGTGGTTACAGCCTTCACTCAACAGATCCAGCGGGGCGGCCCAGTGACGGTGACGCATCCGGATGTCGAGCGCTACTTCATGTTGATTCCCGAAGCATGCCAACTCGTCCTTGAATCAGCAGCGATCGGGACAGATGGGCACGTCATGGTTTTAAACATGGGGCAGCCGGCGAAAATTGTGGACGTCGCTCGAACACTAATTGAGCTGTCCGGGCACCGGGATATCGACATCGTCTACACCGGATTGCGCCCTGGAGAGAAGCTCAGTGAGCAGCTCTTTCAAGACGGCGACGACATAAAGCAGAGCGCTCACCCGCTGGTAACCCACGTGAGTGTCCCGCCAATCGAGCCTGAATTGATCCGCTCGAGGCAGTTTGATTCCCCTGACCAGGCGGCTCAGTGGATGCGCGACCAGGATGAGCTTAGCAAGCGTCAAAGCCTAAGACACGACTTAGGTGCGTGATCGCCTAACATTGCCTGGTCGGATTCTCCTCGGCCCCAGCCCACGCGCTTGTGTCCCAGCAACCAGACTTGGGTAGCCTGAAGGGGAGCAGGTGCCCCCGGCGCACCGATCGTCCGCAGACCGAGGAGTCAGTAGCCCCATGGCGAAGATCATCTACACCCTGACCGACGAGGCGCCGTTGTTGGCGACCTACTCCTTCCTGCCTGTTGTCGAAGCCTTCTCGGGAACGGCAGGAGTGGACATCGAGACGCGCGACATCTCGCTCGCTGGCCGGATCGTGGCAGCCTTCGCCGACTTGCTGCCCGAGGAGCAGCGCGAGAGCGACGCCCTCGCCGAGCTCGGTGAGCTGGCGACAACGCCCGAGGCCAACATCATCAAACTGCCCAACATCTCCGCCTCCGTGCCTCAGTTGAAGGCGGCGGTCGCGGAACTACAGGCCCAAGGCATCGCGCTGCCCGACTATGTCGACGAGCCGGCCACCGAGCAAGAGAAGGACGCCCGCGCTCGCTACGACAAGGTCAAGGGCAGCGCCGTCAACCCGGTCCTGCGTGAAGGAAACTCCGATCGGCGAGCCCCCGACTCGGTCAAGAACTACGCCCGCAAGCACCCGCACTCGATGGGCGCCTGGAGCCCGGACAGCAAAACCTCTGTCGCGACCATGGGCGTCGACGACTTCCGCTCCAACGAGCAATCCGTCGTCCTCCCTGCCGACGACACGCTGACCATCACTCATGTGGCCGCCGATGGCACCGAGACCGTGCTCAAGGCCAGGCTGCCGGTGCTCGCCGGTGAGGTCGTGGACGGCACCTTCATCAATGCTGCCGCGCTGGATGCCTTCCTCGCCGACCAGGTCGCCAAGGCCAAAGCCGAGGATGTGCTCTTCTCGGTCCACCTCAAGGCGACGATGATGAAGGTATCTGACCCCATCATCTTCGGTCACGTCGTGCGCGCCTACTTCGCCGATGTGTACGCGGCATACGGGGACATACTGATGGACGCCGGATTGAACGGCACCAACGGCCTGGCCGCCGTCCTCGCCGGGCTCGGCGATCTCGAGCAGGGCGAGGAGATCAGGGCCGCCTTCGAGCGCGGCCTGGCCGAAGGCCCGCGATTGGCGATGGTCAACTCCGACAAGGGCATCACCAATCTCCACGTCCCCAGCGATGTCATCGTGGACGCCTCGATGCCGGCGATGATCCGCACCTCCGGTCACATGTGGGGCCCGGACGGCGCCGAGGCCGACACCCTCGCCGTCATCCCCGACAGTTCGTATGCCGGCGTCTATCAGGCCGTCATCGCGGACTGCCAGGCACACGGCGCCTTCGACCCCACGACCATGGGCTCGGTGCCCAATGTCGGGTTGATGGCGCAGAAGGCCGAGGAATACGGCAGCCACGACAAGACCTTCGAGATCGCCGCGGACGGTGTCGTGAAGGTGTCCAACGCCGCCGGTGCGGTGCTCATGGAGCACGCAGTCAGCGCCGGCGATATCTGGCGGGCCTGCCAGACCAAGGACGCGCCGATCCAGGACTGGGTCAAGCTCGCGGTCAGCCGGGCCCGGATCACCGGGGACCCCGCCGTCTTCTGGCTCGACGAAAGCCGGGCCCACGACCGCAATCTGATCGCGAAGGTCAACGCCTATCTCGGCGATCACGACACCGAAGGCCTCGACATCCGGATCCTCTCCCCGGTGGAGGCAGCGAAGCTATCAGTCGAACGCATCCGCCAGGGCCTGAACACGATCTCGGTGACCGGCAATGTGCTGCGCGACTACAACACGGACCTCTTCCCGATTCTCGAGCTGGGCACGAGCGCCAAGATGCTCTCGGTCGTGCCGCTGATGAATGGCGGCGGCCTTTTCGAGACCGGGGCCGGCGGTTCGGCTCCCAAGCACGTGCAGCAACTGGTTGCCGAAAACTACCTGCGCTGGGACAGCCTCGGGGAGTTCCTCGCGCTCGCGGAGAGCTTCCGCCACATGGCCCGCACCGACGGCAACAAGCGGGCGGAGATCCTCGCCGATACGCTGGACCGGGCGACCGGGACCCTCCTCGATGAGAACAAGTCGCCGGCGCGGCGGGTCGGGCAGATCGACAACCGGGGCAGCCACTTCTATCTGGCGATGTACTGGTCCCAGGAACTCGCCCGGCAGACCGAGGACGCCGAACTCGCGGCGGCCTTCACCGCGGTCGCCGACGCGCTCGCCGCCAATGAGGCGACGATCAACGACGAACTGCTCGCGGTCCAGGGCTCCCCCGCCGATATCGGCGGCTACTATCGGCCGGACCCCGACAAGACCGGCGCCGTGATGCGCCCGTCGTCGACATTCAACGACATTCTCGGCAGCCTCTGACTCTGAGCCCATGATGGGCGGCGTGTCCGGGGCCCGATAACCCGGACGCGCGGCAGCCGGGCCACCCATGGGTGGCCCGGCTGCGGGCATACGGGAATGGTCAGTGACCGTGGGGACGGGCGTCCGGGTCGGGGACGTAATCGTCCGGGATCACGATGGGCTTCAGTCGCGCCCAGGCGAGGAAGATCCCGCCGACCACGAGCAGGGCGATCCCTGCGATCAAATTGGCGTTGATGTCGCCGGTCTTGTCGAGCGACTTGTCCCCGAACAGTCCCATCGCCGTGAGGATCACGCCGTAGATGGCCAACAGGGACCCGATGACATTGCGGACGTCCATCGC
The DNA here is from genome assembly GCF_035343835.1 of Nostocoides sp. Taxonomy (NCBI): domain Bacteria; kingdom Bacillati; phylum Actinomycetota; class Actinomycetes; order Micrococcales; family Intrasporangiaceae; genus Nostocoides; species Nostocoides sp. The sequence goes on from NZ_DAOQZV010000170.1 coordinate 3,630, forward strand.
ACCCGCGCTGTGAGCAGCCATGTGTGTGTCTCCTTGGTCTCGTTGCGGGTCAGAAGATGGTGTTCAGGACGATGGTCATCAACAGCGCCAGCCCGGCGAGCGGGACCGGACGCTTCCAAACGGGCAGCAGGTGCTCGTCCGGGTCGGAGCGCATCTCCTTGGGCGTCTCGGAGTAGACCAGACCCACCAGTTCGGAGGCCGGTCTGGGCTTGGTCACCATGGTCACCAGGATCGACAAGACGATGTCGACCACGAAGGCCGTCGAGGCGGCGAGGAAGGCCAGGCCCTGACCGGGGAGGGTGAAGACCTCACCGAACTTCGACGCCGACCACAGCGAGATCGCGGCGACCGTGCCACCGACCAGGCCGACCCAGCCGGCTGTCGGGGTCATCCGCTTCCAGAACATCCCGAGGATGAAGGTGGCGAAGAGCGGCGCGTTGAAGAAGCCGAAGAGCGTCTGGAGGTAGTCCATGATGTTGGAGAAGGACCCGGCGATCGACGCGGTGAAGATGGCGATAACGGTCGCCGCGACCGTGGCGAGGCGCCCGACCTGCAGATAGTGCGAGTCCGGCTTGCCCTTGACGAGATAGTCGCCGTAGAGGTCGTAGCTGAAGACGGTGTTGAAGGCCGAGATGTTCGCGGCCATGCCGGCCATGAAGGCCGCCAACAAGCCGGTGATCGCAAGCCCGAGCAAGCCATTGGGCAAGACATCGCGCATCAGCAGCAGGATGGAGTCGTTGTAGGTGACCCCCTCGCCCGACGCGCCCCCGGCCGGGGCACCGCCGGCCTTGAGGTCGGCGATCTCGGCCACGAGGACGGCCGCGATCATGCCCGGGATGATCGTCAGGAAGGGGACGAACATTTTGGGGAAGGCACCGATGATCGGCGTCTTGCGGGCTGCCGTGATCGACTCCGACGCCATCGCCCGCTGCACCTCGACGAAGTTCGTCGTCCAGTAGCCGAAGGAGAGCACGAAGCCGAGGCCGAAGGTGATGCCGATAACCGACCAGAAGGAGGAGTCGAAACCGGAGAGCGCCTGTCCCGGCCAGGAATGCAGTTGCTGCTCGACGGTGGTCGTCGTCTTGCCGTCGACGATCTGCGGCTTGAGCTTCGCCTCCAGTCCGCTCCAGCCACCGAGCCGGTGCAGGCCGATCAGGGTCAGCGGCAGCAGCGAGGCGACGATGACAAAGAACTGGAGCACCTCGTTGTAGATCGCGGCCGAGAGACCACCGAGCGTGATGTAGGAGAGCACGATCGCGGCGGCGACGATGAGGGTCAGCCACATCGGCAAGCCCAGGAGCGCGTGGACGATCGAGCCGAGCAGGTAGAGATTGACGCCGGCGATCAGCAGCTGCGCGACCGCGAAGGAGATCGCATTGACCAGGTGGGCTTCTTTGCCGAAGCGGCGCAGCATGAACTCGGGCACCGAGCGGACCTTGGACCCGTAGTAGAAGGGCATCATCACCACGCCGAGGAAGAGCATGGCGGGGATGGCGCCGATCCAGAAGTAGTGGGTCGTCGGCAGGCCGATCTGGGCGCCGGTGGCCGACATGCCCATGATCTCGACGGCACCGAGGTTGGCCGAGATGAACGCCAGACCTGTCACCCACGCGGGGAGTGAACGGCCGGAGAGGAAGAAGTCCGCGGAATCGGACACATTCCGCTTGACCATGAAACCGATGCCGAGCACGAACACGAAATAAATCGCGAGAATCACGTAGTCGACAGCGCTGGCATCGATCAGCGTGTCGGCAGCTACCAGCTGCTGGACCATCTGCATACCCCTTCATCGCGGTACCAGGACCGTCTGACACTATTGGGGACAACAGGCGACGGCAACCGAGACACTTTGCCTTTTTCTAACGATCTACAACGCATTGTTGGCAGCGGACACGCCCGGGCAACAGTGGGCACCCGGTGCGCTCCGAACCGTCCCGTACACGCGAGGAGCACTCCCCGGCAGCGAGCCGGTGCGGAGTCCCAAGCTCCGGCATACGGCCGTTCGCGGGCACAGTGGCCCGCACGTACCCATGAAATCACGGAGTTTTGCATGCTCACCCCCAAGCTGCCTGCGCGGCTGGGCGACGAGTTCCTCGGCACCTTCTGGCTCGTCTTCGCCGGCTGTGGCAGCGCGATCTTCGCTGCCCACTTCCTGAGCACCGACGCCGCCCCGGTCCAGTTGGGCATCGGCTTCGCCGTGTCGCGCTGGCCTTCGGCCTGACCGTTCTGACGATGGCGTATGCCGTCGGGCACGTCTCGGGCGGCCACTTCAATCCCGCCGTCACCCTCGGCGTCGCCATGGCCAAGCGCTTCGCCTGGAAGGACGTCCCCGCCTACATCGGCACGCAGGTCGTTGCCGGCCTGGTCGCCGGTGCGGCACTGCTGACCATCGCCTCCGGTAAGGACGGATTCGACCGGATCGGCCACATGGCCGCCAACGGCTATGGCGCGCACTCCCCCGGCGGCTACGCCTTGGGTGCCGTCTTCCTCGCGGAAGCGATTCTCACGGCGATCTTCGTCTACGTCATCCTCGGCTCCACCGATGGTCGCGCACCGGCCGGCTTCGGCCCGCTGGCCATCGGCTTGTGCCTGACCCTGATCCACCTGGTGTCGATCCCGATCTCGAACACCTCGGTCAACCCGGCCCGTTCGACTGGTGTCGCCTTCTTCAACGGCGACGGTGCCCCCGGGCAGCTCTGGCTCTTCTGGGGGCCCCGATCGTCGGCGCGCTGATCGCCGGTGCCACCTACAAGATGATCACTGGTGCCGACGAGCCCGCGATCATGGGTGAGGTCAAGGAGCACGAGCACGCGGCTGCCTGATCCCCCGTGTCGTATGCCGGCCGGTCACCCGAGTTCGCCTCGGGGACCGGCCGCTCCGGCGTTCGGGCCCCCTGACCTCGCAGATCCCCCCAAGAGCGAGGATGTCCGGGTGAGCGCGATGAATGGGCCTTGGCAGATCAGCCCCGACGTCGCCTGGGCCGATGACGGCGAGGGCCATGTGCTCGCGCTGCGCGCCTCCTATACGGATCTGCCGTGGCGACTGACGTCCTCGCCCGCAGCCGTCTGGGAGGGGCTCGCGTGCGGTATGACTTTTGGTCAGCTACTGAAAGAGCTCGGCGGCGACGCAACCCCCCGGAAGTCATCAGCGACATGGAAGATTTCATGGCGGAACTGCTGCGGCGGGATCTCATCCGTCCAGCACCGGAGTTCGCCAAGGCGGGCCAGAATGACCACCCCTGGCCACAAGGGCCGACCATCGAGCTCGCTCATGCACTCGTCCACCGGGTGTTGACCTCTGCCGAAATCCGAGGGCTTTTCATCAAGGGCCCGGTGGCTGTCGCGCAGGGATTGCGCGAGACGACCCGCGTCTCGACGGATGTCGACGTTCTCTGCGGTCCCCGGCGCGCTAGGGAAGCCATCAG
>NZ_DAOQZV010000171.1:0-7037 GCF_035343835.1 Nostocoides sp.
CCTCGGCGCGCGGGTCGGTGCCGAGCGCGGCGAGCGCGGCGGCGACCGAGGCGTCACCGGCGAGCAGCGGGAGAAGGGGTGCCAGCGTCATACGGGCCCCGGCGCGTGGAACCGCTGTTGGGCGGCGAGCAGCCCCTCGCCGACAAGAAGCTCGACCGCGTCGCCGGCCTCGACGACGCTCACGGCGATCTCCGGCACCTCCTGGCGGTCGAAGTCGCGCAGGACAAAGTCGGCGGCGTCCATCCGCCCGGGTGGCCGGCCGATGCCGACGCGCACCCGGTGGTAGTCCTTAGTGCCGAGGCTCGCCGTGATCGACCGCAGGCCGTTGTGGCCGCCCTCCCCGCCCCCGCGCTTGAGGCGGATGCGGCCGAAGTCGATGTCAAGCTCGTCGTGGATGACCACGATGCGCTCGGCCGGGATCTTGTAGAAGTTCGCCAGGTCACGCACCGGCGGCCCCGAGACGTTCATGAACGAGGTGGGCACCGCCAGTACAGCCGGTATGCCGCCCGGCCCCGGCACGTGGATCCGCGCCGCGGACGCGCCCCCCTTGTGGCTGCCCAGGGTCACCCGGTGTCGTGTGGCGAGGTCGTCGATGACGTGGGCACCGACATTGTGACGATTGCGGGCATACCGGTGGCCGGGGTTGCCCAGCCCCACAATCAGCCACGGGTCCGATGCACTCATCCCGGCAAGCCCAGGCCGAGGTCACCGGCGGCCGGCACGCCGGTACACCTCGATGAGTTGGTCGGTCGCCGCGTCCCAGTCGTAGTGGGCGCGGACCGCCTTGGCCAGTTCGCGACCGCCGTCCGCCCCACCCGCGGGGTCGGCGAGTTCGGCGGTGATGGCCTCGGTGAGGTCGTTCTGGGAGCCGTCCGGGAAGACCCGGTGCCCCCGCGCGGACGCGCCGACGACCTCGAGGTGCGGGGGGATGTCGCTGACCACCACGGGCCGCTCGTATGCCGCGGCCTCCAGCAGCGTGATCGGCAGGCCTTCCAGCGTGCTCGGCTGGACGAAGACCCCGGCCGAGGTCATCACCTGAGCGAGATCGGCGCCGAAGAGGTAGCCGGTCATCACCACGCGCGCGTCGGCCGCCGCGAGCTTCTTCAGTTCGCCGGTGTAGCCGTGGGTGTTCGCCGTGTCGCCGACGATCACCAGGCGCGCATCGCCGGGCACCTCGCGGAAGGCGCGAATCAGCAGATCGGGGCGCTTCTCGGGCACCAGGCGGCCGACAAACAGGACATAGCGGCCCGGTTCCAGCCCGAAGCGGGCAAGGGTCGCCCCCGGAGCCACCGGGGTCACGGTGGGCGCACCATTGGGGATGTAGACGGTTGCCCGGTGGTGGCGCTCGGAATAGACCCGGCCCAACTCCCGAGACACCACGACGACCTCGTCGGGGACCCGCGTCGAGACCCACCGGCCGGCTTGTAATAGGCGAGAGCCGAGCCCGCCCCACTTGGACCGCTCGTCATCGAGGCCGTGGATGGTCTGCACCACCCCGGCTCCCGTGAGGAACTTCGGGATGGGCGCGAACAGGCCCGGCCCGAGGGCGTGGAAGTGGACCACGTCGAAGCCGCGCCCGACGGTGCTGGCCGCGGCCAGGCCGCTGTGCACGAAGGCCTCCACGCCCTTGCCCTCCACCGTCGGCAGGTTGCGCAGGATCATCCCGCGGTAGCGTCCAGGCCGGCGGCCCACGGGAGCGACGTAGTCGAACTCGGTGGGCAGGTCGAGGTCACCGGCATAGTTCGGCCGGCAGAAGACGCTCACCTCGTGACCGCGTTCGGCCAGCCGCCACCCCAACTCCTCGACGTGCTTCTCGATCCCGCCGAAGGTCGCCGGCAGGCCCCGCAGCCCGACCATTGCGATACGCATCTACACCCTCCTGGTGACGGCTTCCTCGTACACGCGCGCGATCCGCTCCGCGTGTTCCGCGGGCGCGTGTCGCCGCAGCGCCCGCTCGCGCGCGGATGCGCCGTGCCGGAGTGAATACTGCGGGTCGGACAGGTAGGGACGCAAGGCGAGAGCCAGTGCCGCCGGGTCCTCGGCCGGGACGAGATCCCCGTCGACGCCCGGAGTGACCAAGTCCGTCAGCCCACCGAGCGCGCTGGCCACCACGGGCACCCCGCTGGCGAACGCTTCCAGGACCGACAACGGCTGGTTCTCATACCACCGCGACGGCACCGCGCTGACAGCAGCGGCGCGCATCCGGGCGCGGACCTCGTCGGCGCTGACCCGGCCGTGGAAGCGCACCAGGCCCGGAGCGACCCTGGCCGCCCGCTCCTCCAGCTCGGCCCGGTCCGGCCCGTCGCCGACGACGTCGAGAACCGCCCCGGGAGTCTCGGCGGCGAGCACCGGCATCGCGTCGATGAGCACGTCGACGCCCTTCTCGTGCGAGAGCCGCCCGGCAAAGAGCACGCCCGTTCCCGGCTCGGTGCGCACCGGCACATCGGTGTCGGTGAAGTTGTCCAGGTGCAGCAACTTCTCCGGCGCGATCCCGGCAGCGGCCATCTGGTCGCGCAGGAAGACGCTCGGACACAGGAAGGTCGAGACCGGCCCGTATGCCCGCAGGGTCCGGTGCGCTCCGACCTCCAGTGCCGCGATGCCGCTGGCTGCCAGCGAGCCGTCCTTGCAGCGCCGCTTGACCGCTTGGATCACGCCGCCGGTGACGCAGGCGGTGCAGATCTCGCCCTTGTCGAGGAATTGGTAGGTGGGGCAGGCCAGCTTGTAGTCGTGCAGGGTCATCACGACGGGCACCCCGGCCGCGGCGCACGCGCGCAGGATGGACGGCGAGAGCTGGTGGTAGATGTTGTGGCAGTGCACGACGTCGGGCCGGAAGTCGGCGATCACCTCGGCGATGCCCGAGGCCGCCGAGCGGGACCAGAGCATTCGCCCGACAAGCTCGACCCGCTTGCTCAACGCCTCGGGAGCGGGCTCGAAGTCGACCCGCGAGGGGAAGTGATCGGCATACCGCATCGGCAGGTTCTCGGGATAGGACATCCCGAAGTACTCCACGTGATGTCCCTGGGCTCGCTGGAGGTCCGCGAGATCGAGCAGATAGCCCTCGGCCCCGCCGCGGCGATAGAGAAACTTGTTGACTTGCAGGATGCGCACGCGGACGCCTCGCGCCTAGGTGCGCACGATGCGCATCGAGCGCGCCGCGCGATCTGCCGAAGAGTCGGCCTCGGCGTCGAGGCGGCGCCGGCGCAGGTAGGCGCCGCTGGACAACGCAATGACGGACACGGCATACATCATGACGACGACCTGCGACATCAAGTTCGCGACCACGCTGAGGATCGCGACCGCGACCGCAACGACGAAGCCGGCCTCGGTGATCGCGCGCGGGATGCCGGTCAAGCGCCGCCGCGCCGCATCGGCCGCGGCCCGCCAGCTGGTCCAGAGCATGAGCACCAGCACCAGCACATACGAGAGCAGGCCGGGGATGCCCAACTCCACATAGGCGCGGATGACGTCATTGTGGGGTTGCTTGCCCTCGGCGGTCGTCTGGGCGACGCTGCGCAGGCCGACGCCCGCGATGGGGCTGGGCTTGGCGACATCGAGGGACTCGCCCCAGTAGGCCCAGCGCCAAGCCAGCGAGTTGGCCGGCTTACCGCTCAGTTGTGCCGACGTCTCCAGGTCGGCGAAGCGGTTCTGGACCATCGGGGTGCCCGCGACCAGGATCGCCAGCGCAGCGCAGACAGCCAGGGCCGCCCCGGCCCGCCGGCGCCACAGCAGGATCACCACACCGAAGGCGGCGACCAGCCAGGCGCTGCGGGTGTAGGTCAAGCCGAGGACGATCACGGCGAGGAGACCGACGCAGAGCACGCCCGCCCGCGTCGCGCCGCGCGTATAGGGGACCAGTGCGGTCATCAGCAACAGGACGACGACGCTGAAATAGGCCAGCGGGTTGCTGTGATCGAAGGTGCCGGTGATCCGGGAGAAGCCACCGGCAATGAACAGGCCCTGGCCCGAGGTGAGTTGGGAGAAGGCGACGGTGGCGGGGACGACGATCCCGAGACCGATCGCGGCGGCGAAGGGCCCCAGCTTGCTGCCGCGGGCGGCGAACTGCTCGACGACGAGGAAGACCACAACAATGGTGGCGATACGCGACCACTCGGTCAGGCTGGCCTTCATATTGGCTGACGTGATCACGCCCATGAAGGCGACGATGACGAACACCAGGTAGGCGATGCCCAGGCCCGAGATCGGATAGCGGCTCCCGAGGCGCGCCTTGCGCAGCAGCAACCACACCGTGCCGAAGCCCAGCAGCATCAGACCGAGTGCCGTATGCGGCGCGTTCACCCCGATCGCGTCCATGGACGCCCGGGTGAGCAAGGCGATGAGCACGAAGGTCTCGAGGTCGTAGAGCGCGACGATGAGCAGGGTGATCCCGACGATCGCCGCGAGCGGCAAGGCGGCCACGAGGTGGCTCGAGCCGTCGGCGATCGCGACGGTCGTGTAGACGGTCAGCGCGATGCCCAGCAGCGCCGTCCCGAGCGTCGCCAGGTCGAAGCGCCGCCTCGGGCTCGGCTCGGGTGCCACCGGTGCGGGCGGCGCGGCCTTGCTCAGATCGACCGTGTCCACGTGGTTGTCCTCCTGCCCGGCGACGGCGGGCGTTTGCATATTCGGGGCTTGATGGGATTCCTGCGCCGGGCCGACGACCCGGCGGCCGGCGGTGCTGCCCCGGCGGAACGCCAGGAAACCGACGAGCCCGGAAACGACCAGCCCCACGAAGGCGCCCACTCCGGACGCGAGGCCTGTCGCAGAAGCGGGCAACACCTGCGTCACCGCGATGGCGGACGCGCCGCCGGACAGGCCGCACACCAGACTACCGGCAATCGGCACCAGCAATGGCAGGCGCTCCAGCCCGGGCACCGCGCGCATCAGCCACCACGCGTGGCCGACATTGACGTACTGCGAAGCGCTGTAGGCGATCGGGAAGAGATAGATCGCCCTGGGACCGTCGCCCATGGCGACATCGAGGATGAAGAGCAAGCCGACATTGGCGACGATGCCGTAGACGGTGTTGCGCAGCGGCGTGCGCGTATCGCGCATGGCATAGAACGGCGCCAAAAGGGCGCGCTGGAGGCCGGAGCCGGCGAAGCTGAGGGAATACAGGGCCATCAAGGTCCCGAGCGTGACGATCTGCTCGTGCTTGAACTTCGGCACCAGCCCGAAAACGGCATGCGTCAGACCGGGGGCAAGCGTCACCCCGAGGATCGTCATCGGCACGGCGAGGAAGAGCATCAGGCGCAGGCCGAGCCGCGTCATGCTGCGGAAGGCGGGGGTGTCGCCGCGGGTGAAGGCCCGCGAGATGCGCGGGAGCACGGTGACCATGATCGAGCGGAAGATGATGGTGCCACCGACCGCGCTGGCGAGACGGTTGCCGTAGTGCAACAAGGTGGTGCTTCCCTGCGGCAGGGCGCTGGCGATGAACACCTCGACGATTCGCACGATGGGGTTCATGGCGGCACCGACGGTGGGCCGGCTGAACAGACGCAGGGTGCGTCGGACCTCCGGGTGGCCGAACGCGGGAGCTGCGGGCCGCCAGCCCTTGACGAAGGCGGCGATCGCCATGGCGAGGACCTGAACGAGGGATCCCGCGACATAGGCCGCCGGCACCACCCAGTTCGAGCGTGGCCCGAGCAGGATCACGGCAACCGAGACCACATTCAGCACGAGTGTCATCGCGGCGGGGAAACCGATGACCAACTTCGCGTTCAGCCAGCACCGCAGGACCTCGGCGACGATGACGCACGGGACATACCAGGCCAGGATGCGGGTCATCGAGGCCGCGAGGTCGAGCTTGCCGGGCTCGTCGGCGAAACCGGGCGCCATCGCGGCCATCAGGGGGTAGGCGAAGAACGAGAAGATCAGCGCCAGCACGATCGACAGGCCGAGGCAGGCGAGCATGACCGCGCTCATCGCCCGGGCCCGCTCTCGCTCGCCCATCGTGGTCAGCCAGGCGCCGAAGGTCGGCACGAGCACCTGATTGGCGACGACCATCGCGATGGCCGTGATGGCCAGCGGCAGCCGCAGCGCCAAGGTGAAGGCATCCGACTCATAGCCGATGCCGAACACCGACCCCCACGCCAGGTCGAGCACCAACCCCGAGAGCACGCCGACGAGCGCGACCACGGAGGTGATCCCCGACTGCCGGACAACGGCCTTGGGGGACTTCTCGAGCCGCGCCTCCGCCGGGTCCACCCGCGATTCGGTCATCGACTCACCGCGCGTCGACGCCGGCGGCGGCCGCGTCGAGCCGGGCGCCGAGGTCGTCGCACAGGGCTCGGACCCGCGGGTCGAGATCCAGGGGTGCCTTATTGCCCCGAGCCGCGGCCCGGGAGTCGACGTGGGCGCTGACCGCGTCGCGATAGGGCAGGCCGAGGAAGTCGCAGACTCGCGTGAGGCGATCGGCCGGGTCGGTCACGACCTGCTCGTAGCTGACCGGCATGACATCGGCACGCGCATCCAACCCCGTGGTGAAGTAGAGGGAGTTGCGGGCCCACCAGAACAACGCCGCGCCCGAGTTCGCGTCCAGCGCGGCGGGGTCGCAGGAGCGGATCGACTCCAGCACCTCCGGGGTCATCCGGCCGGTCTGCCAGCTGCCATCCCCGCCGGTGGCGGCGATGCGCGCCATCACCTGCTGGTTGACGTTGCCGAACTTGGTGACCGCCGACCGCACCCGGTCATCGACACCGCGGAAGGCCCACAGCGCACGGGCCGGATTCGGGGCATCGACGAAGGCGTCCAGCAGCAGGTCGGTGTCGTGACTGTCGCAGATGGGCTTGAACAGCACGACCTGGTGCTTGCTGCGGGCCACGGTCTCGGCAACCACCGCGTGCGAGCGGAGTTGGAACCGGTCGAAGACCTGCTTGTCGTTCTCGTTGTGCACCTCGACCTCAGGCATGGCGTCGAGGCCGTGGGTGAGCATATTCGTGCCCGAGCGCTGGACGCCCACCACGAAGGCCGCGCGCGCGTGACCCGGCGTGACCGCGTGCTCGCGGCGCCATTTGCGGCGGGCCAGGGCGGCGGACGTGCGC
>NZ_DAOQZV010000172.1:0-6944 GCF_035343835.1 Nostocoides sp.
GGACCGGCGTGCCGGCTGGCGTGGTCGCGCCATCGCTCGCCATCGGTGCAGGCATCGGCCACGACGTGGCCGCGCTCACGGGGGTGACGGCCGAGGCGGCGATTCCCCTGATCGCGCTCGGCATGGTCGGCTTTCTCGCTGCCACCACACAAGGCCCGATCACGGCCTTCATCATCGTGATGGAGATGGTCTCGGGACACACGATGGTGCTGAGCCTGATGGCCACCGCACTGCTGTCGAGCGGCATCGCACGGCTTCTCACGCGGCCGATGTACCTCGAACTGGCCGCGCTGCTCGTGCCCGCCCGGCCGCACACGCCTTGAGCTCGTCAGGCCCCGCGCTGCGGCGAGCAATGACGATCGCGATCCCGCCCAGGATGGCGGCCGACGCGATCACGAGCCGCAGCGTGAGCGGTTCGCCGAGCACCGCGATGCCACCGACGGCGGCGAGGACGGTGGTGCGGACGGCGGCGCGGATGGTGGTGCCGACGGCGGTGCGGATGGTGGCGCGGACGGCGGAGCCTGAACGGCATACGGCAAGGCGCGTCCGATCGTGACGACGACGTGACCGACTTCGCAATGACCGGCGGGACGGCGGGCAACCGCCGTCCCGCTCTGGCGCGCCTATTGGCGATCAGCACCGACGAATTCGCCGAGAAGTACTGGGGAAGCGCCCCGAAGCTGTCGACGGCCGCCGAGCTCGGCGCGGCCTTCGACGATCTGTTCAGCAATGACGCCGCCGACGAACTCATGGCCAAGCGCGGTCTACGGACGCCCTTCCTGCGTGTTGCCAAGGACGGCCGCACGCTCGGCGACGCCGAGTTCACAGCACCGGGCGGGGTCGGCGCTGCCATCCGTGATCAGCTCAGCGACGATCGCCTGTTGCGGCTGTTCGCCGACGGGTCGACGCTCGTCCTGCAAGGCCTGCACCGTACGTGGGGGCCGCTCATCGACTTCGCCGGTCAGCTCGGCACCGATCTCGGGCACCCGGTCCAGGTCAACGCCTATGTCACGCCGGCGCAGAGCACGGGCTTCAGCTCGCATTACGACGTCCACGACGTCTTCGTCATTCAGATCGCCGGCCAGAAGCGGTGGCAGATCAGGCAGCCCGTCCTCAGCCTGCCGCTGCGCACCCAGCCGTGGGAGCAGCGTCGCGCTGCCGTCGCCGAGGCCGGGCAGGAGAAGCCGCTCCTGGAGGTGACGATGTCGCCGGGAGATGTGCTCTATCTGCCCCGCGGCTATCTCCATGCCGCGACCGCGCTGGGCGAGATCAGCACGCACGTGACCATCGGCATCCACGCCTGGACGCGTCACCACCTGCTCGAACGACTGATCACGTATGCCGTGGCTCGCCTCGCGGACGACCCGGAAGTCCGCCGCTCCTTGCCGATCTCGGCCGACGCAGGCCACGCCGACCGCGTGCCCGCGGCCGACTTCGAGTCCGTCCGCGAGCGACTGATCGCCGTTCTCGCCGGCGCTACGCCGGCCGATGTTCTGCCGCAGACCGAACTCGCGCACCGGGCTGCGCAGCGCGCCGCTCCGGTGGCGCCCATCGCGAGCGTGGTGGCCGCGGGTGCCCTCGGCCCCGACGACATCCTTACGCTGCGTCCGCATCTCGCCGCCGTGCTGACCGAGCCGAATGCGGACGGGGCCGCCGAAGTTGTCAGCCGCGCCGGCCAGTTCGCCGTCGCCGCCGGCGAACTTGCTGGTGTCGAGCAGTTGCTGGCCGGCGGCACAATCGCCGTGCGGGAGAGCGGGATCGACCTGGCCCGCCGCCTGGTGCTCGGCGGGATCGCGACCGTCGTTCGACGCTAGCTCGACACCACCCAGGGCTGAAGCTTCACCGTCGAGCGCGCACCTACCGCGCATCGGGAGTGCACTCGGACACCGAAATCGCCCAGGAGCCCCAACACGGGGAGGCCGAATGCCCGGAGCCGCTCGATGGCTGTCGACGGGGGCAAGGGCTAAGGCCGGGATAGCCTCACGGGATGAGCGCGAGGACGACATCTCCGGGGCCCGGGGATCGTCGCGAACCCTGCTCAAACGGCGCCCGCCGGCGCCCCGACCCGTTGATCGCCTCAGCCCCCCCGACCCAGCGCTGGCTGCTGCTGGAGGTCCCGGCCGCCTGGTCGGAGAAGGTCCTCAACTCCCGCGACATCCGTGGTGCCCGCGAAACGCTGGCCGGGATTGTGGAGCGCCGGCACGGGCGGGTGCTCTTCGTGCGACGGCCCGGCCGGCGACCAACCGGCGCCAACGCCCCGGAGGGACCTGCCGGCACAGTGGGGGTCGATCTCGCGAGTGGGTCGCGCATGTCAACCGGCGCCAACGTCCGGGAGGGAACTGCCGGAACAGGCGCCTTGGACGGACCATCCGGGGCCATCGCCCCGGACGGACCTGCGGGCGCCGGCCATGCCACCGAGGCGGGCGAGCGCACGTGGGTCGTCGTCGACGCGGCGACCGGGACCGAGTCGGCCGGTCACTGGACTTCGGCCGATGGCAGCCGGCCCGCCGACCTGAAGGACGCGATCGCCGCCTTCGATAGCGACGGGCCGCTGGCCCTGCCGGCGACCACCCGCCTGCTGGTGTGCACACACGGCACGCACGATCAATGTTGCGCCGTCCGCGGCCGACCGGTTGCCGCCGCCTTGGCGACCGAATGGCCCGAACTGGTCTGGGAATGCAGCCACCTCGGTGGGGATCGCTTCAGCGGCAATCTGATCGTCCTGCCGACCGGCACCTACCTCGGCCATCTCGACGCGGCCTCGGCCAATGCCGTCGCGCGTGAAGAACTGGCGGGACGCACCCCGCCGGAGCACCTACGGGGGGTCGCGACCCAATCCCCAGTGGTCCAGGCGGCGGTCACCGAAGTGCTGCGCGTCTTCGGCCCGTATGCCGCCCACCTCCTGCGCGGCCGCGTCGTGCCCCCGGCAGCCTCCGCTCCCAGCACCGACAACCTCGCCTCGGACGAGGTCGAGGTGCTCGTCACTGGCCACCCACGCGCCGAACGGGTGCGCGTCCGGGTCACGCGCGTCGTGCTCCCGCCGGCGCGACGCGCGTGTCTGGCCGACATCGAGAAGGTCGCGATCACGCATACGGCCATGCTTGCGGACGGCACCGACAACTCTCTCCCCACCGATCCCCTGGAGCGCTGATGACCGAGAGCGGCGACCCCCTTCCCAGCTCCGCGACCACCCGCCTGCTCGGATCACTCGTCATCGGCGTGCTCGCCGGCGCCGTCATCGGCGTCCTTTTCGACACGGCCATCGGGCTGCTGGCCGCCGTGACGGCCGGCCACGGGGCGTTCGTGGCCTGGGGGTGGGCGACGCTCTGGCCGATGGACGCCGACTTCACCCGCCGCAACACCCGACGTGAGGACGTCCGCGCAAGCGTCGAGGAACTCATCGTGGTTGTCGCGGCCATCGGTGGGCTGGTCGCGATCGGCGTCCTGGTCCTCCTGGGCAATTCGGCCGCCGCCCAACTCGCCGCCGCGCTCGCCCTGGCCGGCGTCTTCATGGCCTGGGCCAGCCTGCACCTGATGTATTCCGCGCGCTATGCCCGCCTCTATTACGCCGACGACACCGGCTCCGGAATCGACTTCAACCAAAAGCAACCGCCCGCTTACCGCGACTTCCTCTACTTCGGCTACAACCTCGGCATGACCTATCAGGTCTCCGACACCGCGGTGACCAACCCGGCGATCCGTTCGGTGATCCTGCGCCATTGCCTGCTGTCCTATGTCTTCGGCGCCGTCGTCCTTGCCAGCACCATCAACGTCGTCGCCTCCATCGTCGCCAAATAGCGTGGCCGGGCGCGTACCGAACCACCCGGGCGGGCCGAGACGGCATAGTTGCCGTATGACCGAGTTCACCGAGTCCGAGCACGACACCATCCGCTTGGGAGCCTTCGGGGCCATCGCCCTGGTCTCCAAGGCCGACCCCGGGTTTTTCTCGACCTTCAAAGAGTCGATGGCCGGATCCAAGGCCCTCGCCGCCGCCCCCGAGTCCGTGCGCGACCTCCTGCGCGGTGGGGGCTTCGTCAGCCCGCCCCGCGGCACCCCGGAGCAGGTCGACGCCGAGGTCCTGGACACCCTGCGCCAGGCGACGGCGCTGCTCGATGCCAAGGACCCGGCAGCTGCGGCCGGCTATCGCGAGGTCATCCGGGCGGCGAGCGATGCCGTCGCCAACGCCTCGAAGGGCGTCAGCGACGAGGAGCGCGCCGTGATCGCCCGGATCGAGGCCGCCCTGACCGCTGCCGTCCCCGCGGACGCTGCTGGGCCGACGGCGGACGCCGCGCTGCCGCCGGCCGATTCGCCGGCGTGACCGCCGGGCAGTCGTCGACTGGCTCGCCGGATGTGCTGACCCAGGAGCCCGAGCCGGACCGCTCGCCGCCGCTGATCGACGGCCTCGACGCCCTTGTCAGTCGCGGATTCGCTGCCGTCTTGTTCGACCTGGACGGCACGCTTATCGACTCCACGCCCTCGGTCGAGCGCAGTTGGGCGACGTGGGCCGGCACCTACGGGCTGACCCTGGCCGACCTGCAAGGCTGGCACGGTGTCCCGGCGCGCGGGCTGATCGCGCACTTCCTCCCGCCGGAGCAGCACGCCGAGGCCGAGCAGGCGATCACCGACCTGGAGATCGCTGATGTGGAGGGCATCGCCGCCCTGCCGGGGGCGGCGTCCTTTCTGGACGCGCTGGCTGGCACCGGACGATCGGCGATCGTCACCTCGGGCGTTGATCGCCTCGCGCGGGCCCGTATTCAGGTCAGTGGCCTGACGGCCCCCGATGTGGTCGTCACTGCCTCCGATGTTGTCCACGGCAAGCCCTCGCCGGACCCGTATGTCCTTGCGGCACAACGTCTCGGCGTCGATCCCGGCGCTTGCCTCGTTGTCGAGGACGCACCCGCCGGCCTCGCGGCCGCGCGAGCCGCGGGGTGCGCCACCCTGGCGGTGACCACAACCACGGCGTATGCGGATTTGGTCGCCGACCCGAACGCGGACGCGGTGGTGCCCACCCTGGCATACGTCCGCGCGGTGGTCGGCGACGACGGGGTGCGGATCGTCAGGAGCGACCTGACGACCTGAGCACCTGCCGCCCTGGTTACCAAGGGGAAGACACGTCTCTCGTGCCCTCCTACCCGTGGGTAATATCAACGGTATGGACGCGGACCTCATCGTCGTCGGCCACGGTTTGGCCGGCTTGGTCGCCACGGCCGAAGCAGTCGCCGCGGGCAGCCGAGTCGCGCTCGTGGATCAGGAGAGCCAGGCCAATCTCGGCGGTCAGGCGTTCTGGTCCTTCGGTGGTCTGTTCTTCGTCGGGAGCCCCGAGCAGCGGCTCATGGGGATTAAGGACAGCGTCGAGTTGGCCTGGCAGGACTGGTGCGGCACAGCGGGTTTCGACCGCCCGGAGGATCATTGGCCGCGCCGGTGGGCGCGGGCCTATGTCGAGTTCGCGTCCGGCGAGAAGCGGTCCTGGCTCGCCGGGATGGGCATGCGCTGGTTCCCGCTGGTCGGCTGGGCGGAGCGCGGCGGTGGGCGCGCCGGGGGTCACGGCAACTCGGTGCCGCGCTTCCACGTGACGTGGGGGACCGGCCCCGGGGTCGTGGCTCCGTTCGAGGAGCGGGTGCGTGCGGCGATCGCGACGGGCCGGGTGGTGCTTCACGACCGGCACCGCGTCGAGGAGTTGATCATCGAGTCCGGCCGAGTGGCCGGCGTGCGCGGGGTGCGTCTGACGCCCGACGCCGCCGCCCGCGGGGTGGCCAGTTCGCGTGAGCCAGTGGGGGATTTCGAGTTGCGTGCGGGAGCGGTCGTCGTGACCTCCGGCGGCATCGGAGGCAACCACGATCTGGTGCGCGCTCAGTGGCCCGCGCGCCTCGGGACGGCGCCGGCGAGGATGCACACGGGCGTCCCGGCCTATGTCGACGGAAGCATGCAGCCGGTGGTCCAGGCCGCCGGCGGACGGCTGATCAACGGTGACCGGATGTGGCACTACGTCGAGGGCATCGAGAACTGGGACCCGATCTGGCCAGGGCACGCGATCAGAATCCTCGGCGGGCCCAGCTCGCTGTGGCTCGATGCCCGCGGGCGGCGCCTCCCGGCGCCCCTCTGGCTCGGCTATGACACGCTGGCGACGCTAAAGCACTTGCGGCAGAGCGGTTTCGACTATTCCTGGGTGCTCACCAATCGGGCGGTCGCCGGCAAGGAGTTCGCGCTCTCGGGGTCGGAGCAGAACCCGGACCTGACCGCTCGTTCGATCCCCGCCGTGCTCGGACGCGCGCGCACCGAGGTCGGGCCGGCGCTGCAGAACTTCCTTGATCACGGCGTGGATTTCCTGCAGGCCGACGACATCGCGACGCTCGTCGCGAAGATGAATGGGCTCGCCGGCAGCACCCTGTTGGACGCCACCGCGATCGAGCGCCTGGTCCGTGACCGCGACGCCCAGTTGGGTAATCCCTTCGCCAAGGACGCGCAGGTGGTCGCGCTGCACAATGCGCGCGCCTATCGGGGCGACCGGATCAGCAAGCGAGCCTTCCCACCCCACGCGTTGCTCGACCCGGCCTATGGCCCGCTCGTTGCCGTGCGGATGCATGTGCTCACCCGCAAGAGCCTCGGCGGCATCGAGACCGACCTGGGCGCGCGGGTGCTGTCCGTCACCGGAGACCCCGTTCCCGGCCTGTATGCCGCGGGCGAGGCGGCGGGCTTCGGCGGCGGTGGCGTGCACGGGTATGCCGCGCTCGAAGGCTCGTTCCTCGGCGGCTGCCTGTTCTCGGGGCGGGCCGCCGGCCGGGCGGCCGCCGCCGACACCTGATCGTTCTCAGCCCGGGTTCAGCCCCTGCCCGGCGCGGCGGGCCGCCGGATCAGAGGTATTGGCCGGTGCCACAGTCCTCCGGTCGCGACCTCATCAGAGGTGCTGGCTGGTGCGACCGGCCTCCGGTCGCGACCTCATCAGA
>NZ_DAOQZV010000173.1:0-4919 GCF_035343835.1 Nostocoides sp.
CTGGCCGACCCCACGGCATACGGCGATCCGGGGCACCCGGCGGCGCCGAGCGGTGGTCAGGTCGGGCACTGCGTCCACCACATCGAACGGGCCGCGGACGGCACGCTTTATCAGCAAAACCATTACGGCACGTGGCGATCCGGCGACGCGGGCGAGACGTGGACCGAGATCGGGTCCGGTCTGCCATCCACCTTCGGTTTCCCACTCCTGGTGCATCCGCGCGATCCGCAGACGATCTGGACCCTGCCGCTCAATGGCGACTCGGCGGGGCGGTTCCCGCCCGACGCGGCCGCGGCGGTCTGGCGCTCAGTCGACGGCGGCGCTACCTGGCAAGACCAGCGCGCCGGCCTGCCGCAGGAGGCCTGCTTCTTCACGGTGCTGCGGCAGGGGATGGCGGGCGACAGGCGCACGCCCGCCGGGGTCTACTTCGGGACCAACTCGGGGTCGGTCTTCGCCAGCCGCGACGAGGGCCAGACGTGGACCGAGATCGCCCGGCACCTCCCGACGATCCTCGCCGTCGAGGTGCTGGACCGGGGCTGATTCTTACCAAGAGGTAGAGCGTCGAGGACGCGGTGACGCGGGCAACTTCGGCAGACTGTGGCTACCGAGGCTCGGCGGCGCACGCGAAGGGGATTTCTGATGATCGCGCTACACACCACGATCGCCATAGCGGCCATCATCTTGTTGATCATCCGGGCCAAAGTGGATCCCATCATCGCCCTGGTGCTCGGCTGCCTCTATCTGGGCCTGGCATCCGGCATCGGCTTCGAGAAGACCGTCGACGCCATCACCTCGGGCTTCGGCGACATCATGGCCAAGATCGGATTATTGATCGGCTTCGGGGTGCTCATGGGCGCCTTGCTGCATCGCGTTGGCGCCTTCAAGGTGATGGTCGAGGCGCTCGTGCGGGTCGTTCCCGCCAACCGGCTGCCTTATGCCCTCGCGATGGCGCTCGCAACCATCGCCCCGTCGATCTATGTCGATGTCCAGGTTGTGCTCGCCGCTCCCGTGGCCCGCTCGTCCTCGAAGTTCATCAGCAAGGACGGCCTCGCCTGGCTGTCCGGCGCCCTCGGGACCGGCATCTTCTGCGGCTACGTTTTCGTCATCCCTGGCCTGGCCGCCATCTCGATTGCCGGTCTGCTGAAGGTCCCGCTCGGGACCTACCTGATCTACGGCATCGTGATCGGCCCGTTGACCGCGCTGATCACCGTCTGGATCTTCCGCCGGATGCTGGCCCTGGGCTGGTGGGACGCGACCAAGGACGAAGAGGAGTCGGAGGCCCTCGCCGAGGAGGAAGCCGCCGGGGAGGTCCGGGACGGCGCCCGGCGGCCCTCCCTGCTGCTCGCGATCTCTCCGATCATCGTGCCCTTGCTGATGATCGCCTTCGGCGCCTTCGCCGACCTCGCCGGCAAGTCGAATGCGTTCATCGCCTTCATCGGCAATGCGAATGTCGCGCTTTTCCTCGGCCTGCTCGGGGCGTATGCCATTGCCCGCCGCTTCGTCGGCACGACGGCGAGCGCCGATGCCTTCAGCGACGGGCTGCACACCACCGGCGAGATCCTGCTCGTCACCGGTGTCGGTGGCTCCCTCGGTGCGGTGATCAAGGCCACCGGCCTAGCGAAACTCCTCGGCGGGCTCTTCTCGGTGAACGCCGGTGCCCCCATCGTCTTGAGCCTGTTGCTCGCCTGGTTCATCGCCGCGGTGCTTCACCTGGCCATCGGTTCGGTGTCCGTCGCCGCCATCACGGCCGCCGGCATCATCGCGCCCATCCTCGGGTCGATCCCCGTCGCGCCCGTGGTCGTCGGCCTAGCGATCGCCTCGGGTTCGCTGTTTGCGCTGCAGGTCAACAGCAACTTCTTCTGGATGTTCACGTCGTTGCTCGGCCTGTCCACACGTGGCGGCCTCAAGACAATGACCACGGTGACCTCGATCGCCTCGCTCGTCTCGCTGCCACTGGTCGTGGTGGCGGCTCTCGTCTCCTGACGCGGCTCGCCTGCCCGTCCTCGGGCCAGGGGGTCAGGGCTGCGCAGCTGCGAGGACGTATGCCGGCGGCGCCGCCACCGATGACCGCGGCACCGCCGGGCAGATCACCGAGACGATCCCGTCACGGTCCGTGGCCACCGGGCCCGCTGACGATGCGGCGCCCCGGACATCACCGCTCGGGTCGGGCCCCTCGGCGGGGCCGAGGCGCATCAGCAGGCGCACGCCCAGCACGCCCAATTCGTAGTGCGGCAGGGCCACGGTCGACAGCGGCGGCCGCAAGTGGGCCGCGATGACCTCCTGGTTGTCGAAGCCGACAACCGAGACGTCATCGGGGACGCGCAAGCCGCGATCGCGAAGCGCGTCGTAGACACCCATGGCGACCCGGTCGTTGTGACAGAAGACGCCGGTGACACCCAACTCGGGCAGGTCCAGCCCCGCGGCATACCCGCCTTCCTGCTCGGGCGAGGTGTCGATCACCAGCGCGGGGTCGAAGGCCACGCCGGCGTCCGCGAGTGCCTCGCGGTAGCCGGCAAGCCGACCCGTGCGCGCAGGTGACGGCGTCGTCGTGTTGAGGAAGGCGATCCGTCGGTGCCCGGCGTCGAGCAGGATCCGAGTGGCCGTGCGCCCGCCACCCCCCTCGTCCGGCACGACCGCCCGAACCCCTGGGGTCGATGAAAAGCAGTTCACGAGAACGTGATCCGCCGAGGACAGCCCGGCTGGGACGACCACCTCACGGTGGTACCACGTCGAATAGAGCACGCCCTGGACCTGGTGATCGAGCATCATCTCCAAGGCCTGTGCCTCGGCCGCGGCGTTGTCCTCGGTGTTGGCGATCAGCAGGCTGCAACCGAGACGCCACGCTTCGTCCTGAGCGCCCCGGATCACGGCGCCCGCGAAGGGCGTGGTCGCGATCGAGTCGGCGAGCAGGCCGATGAACCGCGACTCGCCCTTGACCAGCGCCGCGGCGCTCAGGTTGGGCCGGTAGCCCAGCTCGGCGACCGCCTCGCGGACCCGGCGCCGGGCATCGGGGCCGATGCGCACACCCTGCTTGTCGTTGATGACGTGCGAGACGGTGGCGGTCGACACCCCCGCGAGGGCGGCCACCTCTCGCATGGTCACCCGTCCCGAGCCGCCCGGCAGCCGGCCGTCGGGTGTGTCGCTCACGTGGTCAGCCCTTCGTCGCACCGCTCTCCAATCCGTACATCATCGCCTTGTTCAACGCGAGGAAGACCAGCAGGAGGGGTGTCACGGTCACACAGACCGCGGCGAAGGTCGCCGTCCAGTCCGTCTTGCCCATCGCGCCGATGTAGTTCTGCAGACCAAGCGGCACCGTCTTGAGGTCCTCGGACAACACGAAGTGTTGCCGAAGACGAAGTCGTTCCAGATGAAGATGGCGTTGATCATCACCACCGTCACGATCGTGTTGACCGACATCGGCAAGGTGATCCGGGTGAAGATCGCGATCGGGCCGGCCCCGTCGATGGAGGCGGCGTCATACAGCTCGCGGGGGATGTATTCGAAGAAGCTGATGAACAGATAGAGCGACATCGGCAGGGCGAACCCGGCGAGCGGGATGATCATCGAGGCGTGCGTGTCGAGCAGCCCCACCTTGGCGTAGTCGACGAAGAGCGGCACCAGGGCCACCTGCACCGGGACGATGATCCCGATCAGGAACAGCCCGCGCACCAGCTTGCTGCCGCGGAAGCCCAGCACCTGGATCGCATAGGCGCCCATCATCCCGCAAACCACGATGAGGGCAGCCGAACCGAGCGTCACCACAAGGGAATTGACGATATTGCGCAGCAGGTCGCCCTGCGCGAAGGCCCGGCTGAAGTTGTCGAGCGTGAAGCTTTCCGGCAACCCAAAGGCGCCATTGCGCGCGAAGTCCTGCTCGTCGCGGACCGCGGTCAGGAAGATCCACGCCAGCGGGTAGACCTGCACGATCGCCAGGGTTGCGAGCAGGGCGCGCGAAATCGCCTTGCCGAGGTGAAGTCGTCGCGTGCGAGCCGTATGCCGTGGGGCCGGCCCATCGGCATACGTCTCGGGGTCCTGGGGAGCGGGCATGCTGCGGGCGAGGCTGGTGTCGACGGGGCGGATCGGGGCCATGGTCATCGATCGGCCTTCCGGTAGAGCAGGAGATAGATCAGGCCGACGGCGACCAGGCACTCGGCGACGATGAAGACCGACATCGCGCTGGCATAGCCGTAGTTCGTGCTGGTGAACGCGGTCTTGTACATATAGGTCGTCACCAGTTCAGAGGACTGGCCGGGGCCGCCATTTGTCAGCAGGTAGGGGATGTCGAAGCCGCGCAAGGCGAAGGTGGTCGCCATGACGGTCGTGGTGATCCAGACCGGGCGGATGTAGGGGAAGCGGATCTTGGCGAAGACCTGCCAGGCGTTGGCCCCGTCGAGGCGCGCGGCTTCCTCCAACTCCTTGGGCACCGCGAGGAGCGCAGCGTAGATGATGATCGTGTAGAGCCCGACGAAGCGCCAGCCCTCGGGGACCGACACAGCGGCCAGCACGGTGTCGACATCGGAGAGCCAGGGGCGCGCCAGCGAGCCGAGGCCGACGCCCTTGAGGATGCGTTGAGCAGGCCGGTCGGCTCGTAGGAGTAAATCCGTTGGAAGAGTAGGCCGATCGCAACGGTGGAGATGACGGCCGGCAGGAGATAGAGGACCTTGAGGATCTCTCGGCCCTTGGTGATGGTCAGCAGCAACGAGGCGATCAGCAGCGCGCCGCCGAGCTGGAGGATCAGGCAGATCGCGACATAGACGAGCTGGTTGACGAAGGCCGTGGTGAAGGTCGGGTCACCGCCTACCATGTGCGCGTAGTTGTCGAGGCCGACGAACTGCATATCGGTGATGCCGTCCCACTCGAAGAGCGAGAGGTAGACCGACTGCAGAATCGGCAGCAGCACGGCGCCGCCGAAGAGCAGG
>NZ_DAOQZV010000173.1:5019-6927 GCF_035343835.1 Nostocoides sp.
GTGTAGAAGAGGTGATGGACCCCTGCGTCATCGCGCACGACGCTGCCGGTGTAGCAGTTGTGATCCTGGCTGTCGGGGCTGGTGCCTGTCGGCAGCGCCAGGCCCGCGTCGATGAAGGTGACCAGGTCGTCCGTCGTGACCCGGTGCCACGGCATACCGGCGGGGTTCTCGGCGCGACGGTCAAGGAGATAGAAGAGGTGGAAGCGGCCGTCCTCCGCATACGGAATGACGTCGCCCACCCAGCCCGCCTCGGGCCGCAAGAACACCGGCGGTGGTGTGTGCATGTGTGGTGGCCCCTGGGTTGCTTAATCGCTTAATCCCCGATACGGGAGACTTAGGGCGTGCTCAAGCGCTTAACCAGGATGGTTCGGAGGTGAGGCGGCAGGCGTCGTGGGTCCTGGCGTCGCCGGCCTCTGCACGCATTGTCGACCCCTCGCGCGAGCCCGGGGGCTGACCAGGCTCAGGCGCCGTCGTCCCGGGCGGCGATCTGGAGGCTCACCTGGCGCTTGATCCGGCTGAGCATCGCCACCATGCCACGCATCCGCAGCGGCGAAATCACCTCCGCCAGAGCAAAGTTCATCGGCGCGTGCTCGGGCGTAGCCAGGATCTCCGCCGCGCTGGCCCCGTCGAGGCCGGCGTGCAGGATGCCCGCGAAACCCCGCGTCGTGGGCGCCTCGCGCGGGACGGAGAAGAAGAGCCCGACGCGCTGATCGTCGCTGCGCACGCCGGGTTGGGCGCCCACCTCGACGGCGAGGAAAAGGGGCGACTGGCACTCGTGGACCTGTTCGAGCTTCTCGGGCGCATCGGCATACCGGGGCGGGAGGTCGGGCAGGTCCTCGCCGAATTCCAACAACAACTGCACCCGGTCCTTGGCGCTCGCCTCGCGGAAGTCGGTCGCGATCTCCGCGAGCGCGGGCGGCATACCGGCGGTGGGGTCCGCGCTCACCGCTCGATTGGCATACGCACCGCGTTGCCCCACTCGGTCCAGGAGCCGTCATAGTTGCGGACCTTCTCGAAGCCGAGCAGGTGTGTCAGCACGAACCAGGTGTGGCTGCTGCGCTCGCCGATACGGCAGTAGGCGACGACCTCGTCCTCGGGCGAGAGCCCCTGCTCCTCGAGGTAGATCGCCTCGAGCTCGGCGCGCGACTTGAAGGTGCCGTCCGCATTGGCCGCGCGGGCCCACGGGACCGACTTCGCGCCCCGGATGTGGCCGCCGCGCAGCGACCCCTCCTGCGGGTAGTCGGGCATGTGCAGCAGTTCGCCGGAGTATTCACCGGGCGAGCGAACGTCGACCAGCGGCTTGCCGAGGTGGGCTAGAACGTCCTCCTTGAAGGCGCGGATCGCGGCGTCGTCGCGTTCGATCACCGGGTAGGCCGCGTCCCCCGTCGCGGGGCTCACCGTCGGCACGTCGCGGGTCAGCTCGCGTCCTTCGGCGATCCACTTCGCCCGGCCGCCGTCGAGCAGACGGACGTCGTCATGCCCGAAGAGGGTCATCACCCACAGGGCGTAGGCCGCCCACCAGTTGCTCTTGTCGCCATAGATGACCACGGTCGTGTCGCGGCCGATGCCGCGCTCGGTCATCAACTGCGCGAACTGCTCCCCGTCGACATAGTCGCGATTGATCGGGTCGTTGAGGTCCTGCTGCCAGTCCAGCTTGAGTGCGCCCGGGATGTGCCCGGTCTCGTAGAGCAGGACGTCCTCGTCGGACTCCAGCACCGCGATCGGCGTGCCCGCGCCGGCCTCCCCGTCGGCGAGCTTCGCGGCCAGCCAGTCGGTGGTCACCAGCCGCTCGGGATGGGCGTATGCCGCGTGTCCCGCCTCCGAGGTCGTCTCGCCGGAGTCGGTGCTGGGCTGGGCGTCAGTCATAACTCCACGTTACCCCGCCGCCAACGCCGGGTTTTCGGTCGT
>NZ_DAOQZV010000174.1:0-6895 GCF_035343835.1 Nostocoides sp.
GATCCGTCGGCCCGAGCGGCCGAGGGCGGCCGTCGCGGATGACGGCAGCAGCCGGGCGCGTAGTCTCGGGACCAGCGACCGGCTGGAGTCGACGGCCTCCAGGACGGCATCGACGTCCTTCGCCGGGTCGGCGAAGGACGTGCCCGGGCCGGCATACCGCGCCAGCTCGACGGCGGTGACGACGCGACCGAGGGCAGCGGCTGGTTCCCGAGAGAGCAGCGCGCGCTCGGTCAGATGACCCTGGATCTGCCGCGGAGTCAGGGCGTCGGGCGTGCGTACGCCCAGGTCGCCGATGCGCCGGATCATCTCCTGCCATCTCAACTCGACCATCGCGGCATCGTCCGCCGCAGCGGCGAATCGCCGCCGCCGGATCAGCAGCGCCGTGACGGGCAGGACCAGCGAGCCGATGATGCCCAGAACGAGCGCCAAGACGACCCAGGCGGCTCTCGGGATGTCTCCGACCCGTTGCCAGATCGGCCGGTCCAGCGAGGTCTGCCCCTGCGGCGTGGGCACGTCGACCCCCGGCTGGGCGCGCCGCGTCGTCGACGACGCCGACGCCGTGGTGCTCGAACTCGCGGTGGCGCTCGAGGTGCCATTGCCTTCCCGCGCGTATGCCGGCACCGCGCCACTACGGCTGGCCGGCGTCGGTTCGAAGCGCAACCAGCCGAGGGGCTCGAAGTACAACTCCGGCCAGGCGTGCGCGTCGCTCGCGAGCACCGTCCGCTCGCCCTTGTCCAGCCGGCCCGGCAGGAAGCCCACCACGATCCGTGCCGGGATCCCGAACTGGCGGGCGAGCATCACCATGGTGCCGGCGAACTGTTGACAGAAGCCCTGCTTGGTGGCCAGGAAGTGCACGATGGGATTGGCCGCCACTCGGTCCTCGCCCTCGGCTACGGGAACCAGGTCGAGGCTGTAGGTGAATGCTGGGGAACGCAGATAGTCCTGGATGGCGATGGCCGCCTCGATGTCGGTGGCCCCCGGTGGCACCACATCCGCCAGCACCTGGCTCAACGCGCCGGTGGCCAGGGGGTCGATTGCCAGGTCTTGCGGGGTAACGGTCTCCTGGTTCCATCCCCGGAACACGCCGTCCGAGACGCGCGACTCCTGCAGCATGGCCGTGGTCGGCACGACCTCGACGCTGGTGACGGTGTACCTCTTCGCCGTGTCCTCGACTTCGACCTGCCCGTTCGCGTATTCGCGCACCGACTCCTGGCCGTCGACGTCCAGGCTCGCCGCGCCATACGGCAAGGCGATACGCGGGTGCAGCAACTCCCCGTCACGGAACTGCCATTCGGTGCGTTCAATGTTGTCGGACGGCACCGCATCCAGGATGGACGTCAGGCCCGGCGGCAGCGCGTCCGGGACCAACGCTGTCAGTGGGGTACCCCGCGAAACCGCGCGATCAGCGATCGTCGAATCGGTCCGGAAGTTGCCATTGCCGACATACTCATCCAGGATCGCCACGCGCAGCGGGCTCGGCGACGGATCGCTGGTCCGATAGGTCAACACCGGCTTGTCCGACGGGCTTTGCAGATTGCGCTTGAGATCCAAGGTCGTGCTCAACGCGAATCCCGCGTCCGACGTCCCGTTGGAACTGCGCCCCAAGCCGTCGACCAGGAAACGCGTGGGGAAGTGCGGCACGATCAAGGGCACCGCGATCGCGGCCGCCAGCACGGCGATCCCGATATTGCGCGCGACGTCGGCGAAACTGTCCACCGGGTCCCGCGGCCGATCGCCCTCGACCGGCCGGGCCACCAAGGTCGCCCACCGTCGCAGCGAGCCGGTGCCGGTGCGCGCCAGCATCACCAGCCAGAGCACCGCCGGGGCCGCGAAGTAGTACCAAGCCAGCGGAGCCCCGCTGTTGGTTGCGGTGACGAGATAGGCGGCCACGAGCGCGATACCGGCCACGGCGGGGCTGCGTCGGGTGACCGCGCAAAAGTCGATGAGCGCCACAAAGAGCAGCGTCAGCAGCGTCAGGCCGACGATGATGCCCCGGTTGGTCGGGGCCGGCGCGGCATACCGAACGAGGGTCATCCGGCCCTCGAAGAGGACGTTGTTGAAGGCGCGCACTGTCTCCCAGGTGGGCAATCCGAACCACGTATGCCCGCGCCCGTGCAGCAGGACTGCTGCCTCCAGGCCGGCGAGCAGTTGCACCAGGAGGACGAGCAGCCCGCGACGGATCACCAAGCGAGCCAGCAGCCCGGTCACGACCACGACGAGCGAGACCAGGACAGCCGGGCCGGTCCAGGAGTAGCTGTCGAAGAGGGTGCTCAGGGGCGCGAGCGCGGCCCACGAGGCCGCGGCGGCGAGCAGCGCGTCCGGCAGCCGGGCGGCGGCCGGCCTCATCGGACACCCGCCGCTGCGGTCTCGACCGAGGACCACGCCTCGGCCACTCCCATGCCGACCGGAACGACGACCGTCCCCCAGCCGCGGTCGCGCAAGCGTGCAGCCGTCGCTCCGGCGGCCTCGGCCGACAATCCGGGGAGCTCCTGAACGAGCGCGATGCCTGCCGATCCGGGCGCCCGGACGCGGCTGAGCAGGTCGGCCTCGTGGTCGGGGAGCGGGCAGACGACGGCCACGCACAGCGCACCGCCGGCGGCGGCCTCCGCGGCCGCCTCGATGCTCGGGACCAGGGTCGGCGAATCCGATGTGTCCGCCACGGCCAGCTCGATCAAGGCATCGTCGAGGCGCAGGGCATCGCGTGTGGCGTCGCCGAGCACCCGCCCGTCCAGCGCCAGCCGGGCGGCGACGCCACTGGGGATGACCAGGGCCAGGATGGAGGCGGCGGCCGTGACTGCCCACTCGAAGGAAGCGGCAGGACGGGGCTCGCCCTCGCATTGGGCTCGATTGTCCAACAGGAGCACCGCCCGCCGAGTTGCGGGCCGCTCTTCCTGTCTCACCATCAGATCGCCGGTGCGCGCGGTGGCAGGCCAGTGGATGCGCCGGAGGTCGTCGCCGTCGCGATACTCGCGCACCGAGACATCGTCTTCGCCGTGCAGCGCGATCATGTGCGGCACCGAACCCTCGCTGCCGAGGCCGCCGATGATCCGGGTCGCCAGCAGGGGAACCACCTTCGGCAACACGATCAGTTCGCCCACCCCGGGGACGATGGCATGCCGGATCGTCAACTCGAAGGGATCCTTGATCCGCAGGCCCAGTGGTCCGAGTTGGTGGCGGCCGCGAACCGAGCAGCGGACACGGTAATGGAGTTGGTGGCTGACACCCGCGCCCATGCGAGGGATCACGAAACGCGGCCGGTCACCGAGGGCGTAGTCGAGTTGCTCCTCGGCCATCATGATCGGGGTCGCGCGTGTCCCGGGGTTGGTGATGAACAACTGCACATCCCCGGGCTCATCGACGGGGACCACGGCCGGGGCCACATCGCGCCGGGTGGTCATGGCGACGTGCTGCGTGCGGCTCAGCACGAGCACGAGAACCGGTAGGCCGGCGACCAGGACGCCGGCGCGCGTGATATCGCGGAAGCCGAGCAGGATGCCGCAGACGACCAGCGCCACACCGACCGCGACGAAGGCCCGGCCACGCAGGGTCAGGGCGTCGGTCGTGCGCCGCCGGGGCATCAGAATCCCGGTGCCGGAACGCGCACCCGGTCGGTGACCGAGCGCAGGACATCGGCCGGGGAACGCCGGGCATGCAGGGTCTCGCCGGTCAGCAGGATCCGGTGGCCCCACACCGGGACGACCAGCGCCTGGACGTCGTCGGGCAGCACATAGTCGCGCCCGGCGAGAGCCGCGTGGGCGCGGCAGGCGCGCAACAGGTGCAGCGTGGCGCGCGGGGATACGCCCAATCGCAGGGCCGAACTCTCGCGGGTAGCCGTCGCCAGGTCGACGATGTACTGGCGGATGGAGTCGGAGGAATGGACCAGCCGCACGGCATGGATCAGCCGGCTGACGGTCGCCGCGTCGGTGACCGGCTGCAGACGCTCCAGGGGTGATCCGGAGCCGTGCCGGCTGAGCATGTCGATCTCACTGCGCGGGTTCGGATACCCGAGCGAGACCCGCGCCATGAAGCGGTCGCGCTGGGCCTCGGGGAGGGGATAGGTGCCCTCCATCTCGATGGGGTTCTGCGTCGCCATGACGATGAAGGGATGCGGGAGGGTATAGGTCCGCCCGTCCACCGTGACATTGCCCTCCTCCATGCATTCGAGCAGGGCCGACTGGGTCTTCGGCGAGGCGCGGTTGATCTCGTCGCCGACGACGACATTGGCGAAGATCGCGCCCGGCCGGAACTCGAAGGAGCGCACGTCCTGGTTGAACATGCTCACGCCGGTGATATCGCTGGGGAGCAGGTCCGGTGTGAACTGGATGCGTCGCACGGTGCAGTCGATGGACTTGGCCAAGGTCTTGGCCAGCATCGTCTTGCCGACACCCGGCACGTCCTCGAGCAGCAGGTGGCCCTCGGCCAGCAAGGCCGTGATCGCTGTCTGGACCACCTCGGGCTTGCCTTCGATGACGGTCCGCATCGCGCCCGCCAGGCTTGTCGTGACCTCGAGCACCTCTTCGAGCGCCCGCGCCCGCGTGACCTCGGTGGGTCCGCCTCGCTGATCAGCCACAGTGCCGCCTCCTTCGCTGCCCCCGACGTGCAGCACGCCGTCATCTTCCCCCACGAACCCCCCGGCGGTAGCCCGGTGAGCCCGCTTCGTCACCATCTCGCGACCGAACGCCACAAGTTGGCCGAGACGAAGCGAAAATTGCCCCACTTTCCCCCACCCACGATTGACCTGCAATTTCCGCTCTGTATGTACGGGAAACGCGAACAATTTCGACTTGATAACGACATTGGTGGGGTAAGGTGGGGGAAATCGGTGGAGCCTGGGTGGAAGGTGGGTGATGGGCTCGATGACTGCGGTCTTTCTCGGCTCCTACAGCCCGCGCCTCGACGAGAAGGGCCGGCTCTTCCTCCCCGCCAAGTACCGCGACGGCCTCGGTGAGAAGGTCGTGCTGACCAAGGGCCCCGACCGCTGCGTGACCATCTACCCGGAGGCGGTCTTCCACGCCCGCATCGCCGCCCGGCTCGCGAGCGCCACCACCTCCAGCCGCAGCGTGCGCAATCTGCGACGCGCGCTGCTCGGACAGGCCGCGGACGAGGCGCCGGATCGCCAGGGCCGGGTGACCATCCCCGCCCCGCTGCGTGCCTATGCCGGATTGGATCGCGACTGCACCGTGGTCGGGCAGGGCGACTACGTCGAGGTGTGGGACACCGCGGCCTACGCGGAGATCGAAGCCTCCAGCAACCTCGAACTCGACGACCTCAACGCCGATGGGGAGGAGTTCGTGTTCTGACCCGATGCGGTGGCCCGCGGCCTCCAGCCGTCCTCCCGACCCGACTTCCCCCGTGCCGGGGCGGCGGATGGGGACCACGAGCCATCGCTTCCCAGGCACCACCTCCCTCCACCGTCATCCAGCCCCAGCTCTAAGCCCCCGAGAGGCCACCCATGACCAGCGGAGCACCTGCCGACTTCCGGCACGTGCCCGTCCTGCTCGAACGGATCGTGGACCTGCTCGCGCCATCGCTCGCCGAGCCCGGCAGCGTGGTGCTCGACGCCACCTTGGGCTTGGGTGGGCAC
This sequence comes from Nostocoides sp., assembly GCF_035343835.1. Classification (NCBI taxonomy): domain Bacteria; kingdom Bacillati; phylum Actinomycetota; class Actinomycetes; order Micrococcales; family Intrasporangiaceae; genus Nostocoides; species Nostocoides sp. The sequence continues at coordinate 5,585 of NZ_DAOQZV010000174.1, forward strand.
GCGGAAGCGCTGCTGGCCGCCTGCCCGAACGCCCGGCTGATCGGACTGGACCGCGACCGGGAGGCGCTGGCTCTCGCGGGGGAGCGGCTCGCGGCATACGGGGACCGGGTGCGCGGTGTGCACGCGGTCTACGACGAGGTGCTGGCCGTGCTCGCCGATCTCGGCGTTGCGCGCGCGCAGGCGGTCCTCTTCGACCTCGGGGTCTCGTCGCTGCAGCTCGACGACGGCGGGCGGGGCTTCGCCTACCGCTTCGACGGGCCGCTCGACATGCGGATGGATCAAAGCCGCGGAGAGAGCGCGGCCGATCTGCTGGCCACTGCGGATGCCGCGGAGTTGACGCGGATCCTGCGTAACTACGGCGAGGAGCGATTCGCCGCGCGGATCGCCCGCGCGATCCTCACCCAGCGAGCCGTCCGCCCCATAACCACATCGGCCGAGCTCGTCCAGCTGCTCACCGCCACCATCCCCGCCGCTTCGCAGCGCACGGGCGGGCACCCGGGCAAGCGGACCTTCCAGGCGCTGCGTATCGCGGTCAACGACGAACTGCGCGTATGGGAGCGTGCCCTCCCCGCCGCCATCGACGCCCTCGCCGTCGGCGGACGGATCGCCGTGCTCTCCTACCACTCCCTCGAGGACCGGATCACCAAGACGGTGCTCGCCTCCGGCGCGCGCAGCAGCGCGCCCGTCGGGCTGCCGGTCGAACTGCCGGAACACCGCCCCTATCTGCGCCTGCTCACCCGCGGTGCCGAAGAGGCTTCCGCCGCCGAACAGGCGCGCAACTCCCGATCCGCCTCCGTGCGCCTGCGCGCCGCCGAACGCCTCCGCGAAACGAAAGGAACCCGATGAGCCAGCTCCACGCCATCGACGTGAGCCCGGTCCCCACCAGGCGCCCCATCCGGCCGACGCTGACCGTCGTGCCGAGCCGGTATGTCGCCCGGCAGTTCGGCTTCATCGTCGTGCTCGGTGTCACCTTGATCGTGGGCCTGCTGGCTGCCTTGATGGTCAACACCGCCCTGGCCAAGGGCACCTATGTCCGCGGCGCCCTGGTCGGAGAATCGAACATCCTCGCCGACCGCCAGGAGGTGCTGACGCACGAACTCGATCAGCTGCGGGCGCCCGCCGCGTTGGCGACCAAAGCGCTCAAGCTCGGCATGGTGCCGGCGCAGTCCCCGGCGTTCATCAACCTCAGCGCCGGGACCGTCGTCGGCGTGGCGCAGGCGGCCAAGTCGGACAAGGCGTTTACGGTGATCACGGCTCCCACGCTGGGGCCGGTCAAGGGCACCAAGTCGGCCAAGACCTCAGCAGCATCAA
>NZ_DAOQZV010000175.1:0-6868 GCF_035343835.1 Nostocoides sp.
GGCGGAGGCCGTGGGGCGGCGGGCGGGCTCACCGGAGACCGGGCCCTCGGACTCGGAGGTGTATTCGGTCAGCTCGACGTCGTCATCGAGCTCGTAGGTGGTGTCAGTCACGGCGTGAATTCCTTTGTGTCGGTTCTCGATCGGCGCCGTTACTGCGCGACCTGGGAGATCGTGAAGGGCTTGGGCTGCTGGGCGGTGTGCGGGTGCTCGGCACCGGCGTAGACCTTCAGCTTGGTCAGCTGCTGACGACCGAGCGTGGTCTTGGGCAGCATGCCGCGGACGGCCTTCTCGACGGCCTTGGCCGGGTCGCGTTCGAGCAGCTGAGCGTAGGTCTCGGACTTCAGGCCGCCCGGGAAGCCGGAGTGGCGGTAGGCGCGCTTCTGCTGCAGCTTGGCGCCGGTCAGCGCGACCTTGTCGGCGTTGATGATGATGACAAAGTCGCCCATGTCGACGTGGGGGGCGAAGGTCGCCTTGTGCTTGCCACGCAACAGCGCCGCGGTCTGGCTCGCGAGGCGCCCGAGGACGACATCGGTGGCGTCGATGACGTGCCACTGACGGACGGCGTCGCCCGCCTTGGGGGTGAAAGTACGCAACGTCTTGCCTTACGTGAGATTCGGATGAGGCTCGTATGCCGCGTGCTCCCGCCGGGCGATAGCCCTCGTGGTTGATCCGCCCACCAGGGGCGCACGGCACAACTACTCAAGTTTAGGGGCCATTGCCTCGCCTCCCAAATCCAGCACCGCGCGCCCAGAGAACCCCCTGACCTGCGGGTATGCCGCAGGGCGGACAATCGCATAATAGTTTTGCAAACGAAGTTTGCACATGTATTATGCATTCTATGAGTGAGTCCGCCGACTTCATCCGCCTGGATTCGACCAGCGTGAAAGTCCTCGCCCACCCCCTTCGCTCGCGCCTGATCGGTGCGTTGCGCATGAACGGCCCTTCCACCGCGACCGCCCTCGCCGCAGCTCTGGGCACCAACTCGGGGGCCACGTCCTACCACCTGCGCAAACTGGCGGAGGTGGGCCTGGTCGTCGACACCGGGGACGGTGACGGCAAGTCACGCGTGTGGGCGGCAGCCTCGACAATGACCCAGTTCGAGGTCAGCGACTTCGACGACGATGACGATGCGGCGACGGCGATGGGCTGGCTGACGCGAGACTGGCTGCGCCACTTCACCGAGAAGTTCGGTCGATGGCTCGATGTCCAGGGCAACTGGCCGGGCGTGTGGCGGAACCGGGCCAGCATGAACGACGACATGGTGGTGGTCACGGCCGATCAGCTCCGGGACATGCACGCCGAGATCGACACCGTCGTCGAGCGCTATCGGCGTGTGGGGCAAGGCAATCCGGAAGCCAAGCGGGTCGCGGTCTATCTGGTGTTCTATCCGATCGACATGGACAAGGCGCCGCGCCGATGAGCACGGCCATGCGGCATACGGCAATGTCCCTGGAGCAGGCGACGCGGATCTTCTATCTGCTCAATTTCACGCGCTGGTTCCCGGTCGGCTTCGTCGTCGGCATCTTCATCCTCATCCAGACCGGACGCGGATTGACCATCGCGCAGGCGATGACGGCAGCCGCAGTCTCGGGCTTCGCCTGCTTCGCCCTGGAGCTGCCGACCAGCGGTTTTGCCGACGCTTTCGGCCGCCGGGCGGTCTACCTGGCCGCTGCCGTGGTCAATGTGCTCGCCGGCGCCGCCTATCTGTTCGCCCAGAACTTCTGGCAGTTCGTGGGGGCGGCGGCGCTCATGGGCACCTTCCGAGCGCTGGATTCCGGCCCCCTGGAGGCGTGGTTCGTCGACACCGTCCACGAGGGCAGTCCGGGCGCGGATGTCGATCAGGAGTTATCCCGCGCGGGCACGGTGCTCGGCCTGGCCGTGGGAGCTGGTGCCCTGATCAGCGGCGGATTGATCTGGTGGCACCCGGTCAGGGCCTTCGCGGCCATCGACCTGGCGGTGGCCGTCTTCGCGCTGCTCAATGTCGTGCATCTGGCTGCGACCTGGCTGCTGTTGCGCGAGGGGCCACGCGCGATCTCCACCGGCGAGCAGGAACGGCGCGCCTGGGCTTCGGCGCGCGAGGCCCCTGCGGTCATCGCATCGGGGGTGCGCCTGCTGGCGACCAACAAGGTCCTCCTCGGCATCATCCTCGCCGAGATCGCCTGGTCGATCGGCATGGTCGCCTTCGAGTCGATGCTTCCCCTGCGCTTGGAGGAATTGCTCGGCAGCGCCCAGGCCGCCGGCGCCACGATGGGTCCGGTCGCCGCGGTCGGCTGGGGCATCTTTGCCCTCGGCACGTGGATCGCCGGCAAGGCGTCGAAACGCTGGGGGGTGGCCCGGGCCGCGATGCTCGGCCGCACCCTTAACGCCACTGGCGTGCTGTTGATGGCGTGGGCGTTCACGCCCGCGGGCCTGATCGCGGCGTATCTGTTCACCTACACCTGGCACGGCGTCAACGGCCCGCCGCACAGCGCGCTGCTGCATCGCGAGGCCGAGGCGCGCAACCGGGCGACCGTGCTGTCGATCAACTCGATGTTCGCCTTTCTGGCCTTCGGCGTCGCTGGCCCCCTCGCCGGCCTGCTGGCCGACCGGGCGTCGATCCGGCTGGCCATGCTCGCCGTCGGGGTGACCAGCTTGCTCGGAGTCGCGGCCTATCTCCCGGCCCGCCACGCCGAGTGCGCTGTCAAATCTTGAGCCACGCCAGGACGGCTCGCACGCGGCGATTGTCATCGACCGCGACGGGCAGATCGAGCTTGGTGAAGATGCTGTTGATGTGCTTGGCGACAGCCTTCTCGGTGACGAAAAGCGCCTCGGCGATGGCCTGGTTCGAGCGCCCCTGGGCCATCAACTCCAGCACCTCCCGCTCGCGCGGGCTGAGCCGGTCAACCGGCGCGTTGCGCTGCCGATTCATCAGTGCCGCAACGACTTCCGGGTCCAGGACAGTGCCGCCGGCAGCGACCCGACGCACGCTGTCGATGAACTCCCCGGTGTCGGCGACCCGGTCCTTGAGCAAGTAGCCCACCGCGCCCTCGCCCGAGGCGAGCAACTCGCGGGCGTACAACTGCTCGACATACTGACTCAGCACCAGCACCGGGAAGCCGGGCCGGGTGGCGCGAGCCCGGATCGCCGCCCGCAGGCCTTCGTCGCTGAAGGTCGGCGGCAGTCGCACGTCGAGGATCGCCACCTCGACCTCGGGTAACTGCAGCGCCTCGTCGAGTCCGGCCGAGCCTTCCAACGCCGCCACGACCTCACAGCCGTATGCCCGCAGCAGCCGGGTCAGCCCGTCCCGGAGGAGGACGTGGTCCTCGGCGACAACCACTCGCATGGGATCTCCACAGTGATCACAGTCGGCCCGCCCACCGGGCTCGACATCTCCATCGTGCCGTCAAAAGCCGCCAGCCGCCGAGCGATTCCGGCCAGGCCACTCCCCCGGCCCATATCGGCACCACCGTTCCCGTCGTCACCGACAAGCAGCCGCAGCCGTCCCTCGGGCGCAGCGATGACGACCCAGGCGTTGCGCGCCCCCGAGTGTTTGACGACATTGGCAAGAAATTCTGCCGTCGCAAAATAGGCTGCCGACTCCACCGGAGCTGGCAGGCGCCCCGGCAGGGCCGCATCGACGGTCACCGGGATCGGCAGATCCAGGGCGAGCGCCTGGACGGCCCCGATGAGCCCACGATCCGCGAGCACGGGCGGATGGATGCCGCGCACGACCGACCGCAACTCGCCGAGGGCCGCGCCGGTGCTCTGGCGAGCCTCTTGGAGTAGTTGGCGGGCAAGTTGCGGGTCCCGGTCGAGCAGATCCGCGGCCATCCCGAGGTTCATGCCCAGCGCGACGAGGCGGGCCTGCGCACCGTCGTGCAGATCGCGCTCGATACGCCGGATCTCCGCGGCCGAAGCGTCGACCGCGTCGGCCCGGGAGGTCGTCAGGTCGGCGACCCGGCGCTCGAGGGCGGCCTGGGGATCGGGTCGCAGGATGGCCGCCTCCGTCTCGGTGCGCAACCGCATGAAGAAGTCCCCGAGGATCCACCACACCGGAACGAGCACCACGGCAATACCGATGAGCAGCAACGACACCCAGGTCGGAGCCCCCTCGCCTGCCCACAGCCCGAAGGCGGTCGCGACCAGGGCGATCACGCCCGCGGGCAACGCCGCGGAGAGCGCGGAGAGGATCAGCCCGCCGGATGCGGCGAAGAGGAACCACAGGACGTATTGCCAAAAGGCCCGCGCGCCGAGCCAGCGGCGCACCTGCGGCCAGATGCCGGGTTCGTCGCGGGGCAAGACAGGCACCGGGACCTCGCGGCCGAGGAAGCTCTGCGCCATCGCCGCGTTGACCCTCGCGAAGGCAGCCACCGCCGGTGCCCAGGGCCGGATCAACAGCAGCCCGACGCCGAGGACCGAGAGGCCGAACGCCAGCGAGCCGAAGGCCATCAGCAACGCGACGGGCACGGCCATGAGCATGTGGCCGAGGCCATAGCCGGCCGCCAACCAGGGCGAGCGTCGCGTTCGGAACATGGCTCCATCCTCGCCCGCCCGGCCGCCACCGGCAGGGGTGTTACCACCACTTCTCGTTGGGGAGTCAGCGCTCCTGCCCCCCGAAGCTGCTGCCGGAAGGCTCGTCGTGACCCAATCGACCGACTTCCGGAGGCCACACCATGTCCTGGATCACCGCACTGCCCACCCGCGCTGCTCGCTGGAGCGCAGCCCACCCGTGGCGCGCCATCGGCGCCTGGTTCGCCTTCGTCGCGCTCGCCGTCGGGATGGCCGTTCTGGTGCCGGCCCAATCGACCACCGATGCCGACTATCGGGTCGGCGATTCCGGCCGCGCCCACGCCCTGCTCGACAGGTCCGGGTTACTTGCACCCCCGGGCGAGGCGGTTCTGATCACCGCACGATCCGGCGCCCTCGACCCCGCAGCGGCGACGAGCGCCGCGCGGCAGCTGACCGACCGGATGACGCGGACGCCAGGAGTGGCCGCTGTCGCGCCACTGGTCTGGAACGGGGACCGGACCGCCGCTCTGGTGACGATCACCCTCACGGACGGCGCGCAGGACGGAACGGCGTTGACGCGAATCACCGAGTCCGTGGCCGCCGCCAACCCGGCACTGGAGGTGCGGGAGGCCGGGGACCTGACCATCGACGAGGGCATCAACGAGCGCGTCGCCGCGGATCTGCATACAGCAGAGGTGATTTCGTTACCCGTGACCCTCCTGCTCATGCTCCTGGTCTTCGGCGCCCTGGTCGCGGCCGGCGTCCCGGTCTTGCTGGCCGGCACTTCGGTCGCCGCCACCATGGGGCTGGCTGCACCGATCTCTTACCTTGTGCCCGCAGAGCCGACGGTGAACTCGATGATCGTGCTGATCGGGATGGCTGTCGGCGTCGACTACTCGCTCTTCTACCTCAAGCGCGAGCGCGAAGAACGCGCCAAGGGGGCCGGCACGATCGACGCCGTCGAGATCGCGGCGCGCACCTCGGGCCACGCGATCCTCGTCTCGGGCCTCGCTGTGATCGCCTCGCTGGCCGGACTCTTCCTGGCGGGTGGAGCAACCTTCACCTCCCTCGCGACCGGCGCGATCCTCGTCGTCGGCGTGGCCATGATCGCCTCCATCACCGTGCTTCCCGCCCTCCTCGTCAAGCTCGGCCATTGGGTGGACCGCCCGCGAGTTCCGTTGCTGTGGAGAGTGACTCGTCGTGCCGGTCGACGGGGCACCAGCGCTCGCCTGCTCACGCCGGTCGTGCGCTACCCGCGCACGGCACTTGTGATCGGCCTCGCCGCCGCCATCGGCTTGTCACTGCCGGCGTTCGGGATGCGCCTGCACCAACCCAGCCTCGCGACGCTGCCTCAGGACATCCCCGTCGTCGCGACGGCCGGCCGGATTGCAGCCGAGTTCCCGTCACAAGGAAGTCAGGCTGTTGTCGTCGTTGAGGCGCCGGCGGACGACCAGCCACGGGTCGCGCAGTCGCTGCGCGCGTTGTCCGCCGCCGCCGTGGCGACGCCCGCCTTCGTGCCCGATGAGGGCGACACGGTGACCACGTCCGCGGACAAGACGGTCACCCGGCTGACCCTCGCCATCCGGTATGCCGAGCAGGACCCCCGCACCGACGATGCCATCCAGAGGTTGCGAACGTCATTGGCGCCCAACGCACTCGACCGGCTCGGCGCGCAATACGTCATCGGCGGCGACGCCGCGTGGAATCTCGATGTCACGCAGCGGCAACTCGATCGGCTGCCCTGGGTGATCGGCTTCGTCGTCGCTTTGACACTGGTGATGATGGGCCTGGCCTTCCGCAGCATCCGACTGGCGATGCTGTCCGCGGGACTCAATCTGCTCTCCGTCGGCGTCGCTTTCGGCGTGATGCGCCTGGTCTTCCAGGACGGCCACTTCGCGTCCGCCTTGGATTTCACCAGCCCGGGATACCTCATCGACTGGGTGCCACTCTTGGTGCTCGCGGTCCTCGTAGGCCTGTCCATGGACTACCACGTCTTCGTTGTCAGCCGGGTGCGCGAGTATGCCGAGCAGGGTCTAGGTGCCCGCGCGGCAGTCCGGCTAGGAATCACCGACACCGCCGGTGTCGTGACGAGCGCCGCGGCCGTCATGGTCTCGGTCTTCGCGATCTTCGCGGCGATGTCGCTGCTGGAGATGAAGATGATGGGAGTGGGGCTGGCGGTCGCCATCCTGCTGGATGCCACGCTGATCCGGCTGGTCATCCTCCCCTCAGCTCTCGTCCTCCTCGGCGACGCGCCGTGGCAGCGCAGGACACCCCCGGTGACGACCGCACCGGCGTCCTCGACCGTGCTCCGGCATCAGTCGCGGCGGGTCGTGGAATCGAGTGCAGCCCGATAGGACGGCATGGTCAGATGACCTTCGGT
>NZ_DAOQZV010000176.1:0-6831 GCF_035343835.1 Nostocoides sp.
AAGGCGGCCCGTGCGGCAGCCAAGCGCCGCGGCGGTGGGTCGGCCCTGCCGGGCCTGGTGGCCGAGCGGATGGATCCGGGCATCCTCGGACACGCCCTCGGATCCTTGCCCGGCGGCATCGTCGTCGTGACCGGCACCAATGGCAAGACCACGACGACCCGCATGCTCGTGGCGCTGCTCCGCGCCCACGGACGCACGGTGTTCACCAACCCGACGGGCAGCAATTTCACGCGGGGCGTGATCTCCGCGCTGCTCGGCGAGATCGGCGTGCGGGGGCGGTTGAGCGCCGATACCGCCGTCCTGGAGTTGGACGAGGCGCATGCATTGAAGTTCGCCGCCGCCGTCACGCCCACGCATGCGCTGCTGCTGAATGTCGCTCGCGACCAACTCGACCGGTTTGCGGAGATCGACCATACGGCCCGGCTGCTCGCCGACCTGGCGGCGCGCACGAGCACGGGAGTGGTGCTCAATCGCGACGACTCCTTCGTCGCCCGGATCGAGGGCACGCTGGCGGACTCGGTGCGAATCGGCCGGTTCGGTCTGGATGCCTCGATCGCCGACCGGCTCGGGGAGTTGCAGGAGCAAGACACCCGCGCCGACGACGACTTCGTCGTCTCGCCCCCGGACGCCGACGACGTCCTTCTGCGGCCGCGTGACGAGCGTCGCTTCGACATCGTCGTCGGGCCCGACGGGAGCGGCGGGCTGGTCGGGCCGGTGGAACTGAAGCAGCGTGGGCTCGCCGCGATGATCAATGCGACCGCGGCCACGGCGATGGCCCGGCAGCTCCTGGGCGCGACATTCGATGCCGGCGTGGCCGCCACGGCCCTGGCCGGCGTGACCGCACCCTTCGGGCGGGGCGAGGTCATCGATATCGACGGCACGCCGCTCGAACTCGTCCTGGTCAAGAATCCCGCGGGCTTCACCGTCGCCCTGTCGACCTATGGCACGACGCCGGTGGCGACGATGATCGCGATCAACGACAACTACGCCGACGGGCGCGACGTCTCCTGGCTCTATGACGTCTCCTTCGAGAGCCTGCGCTCGGCGGGCGTTGCGCTCACCTCGGGTGTGCGGGCCTACGACATGGCGCTGCGCTTGCAGTATGACGATGTCCCCGTCGCCGCTGTCGAGCCCGACCTGGGGGCGGCACTCGATCGCTTCCTCGCCGGACATGTGGGCGTGCCGACCCGGATCTTTTGCACCTACACCGCGATGATGACGCTGCGCCGGATCCTCGCGGCACGCTACGACTTGCCGGCGTTCGGCGAGGAGGGCGGATGAGCGGCGCCACGGCATACGGGCGGATGAGCGGCAGCGAGGGAGGCACGCGATGAGCAAGGGCGAGGTGCACGTCGTCCATCTCTATCCCCGGGAAATGAGCATCTACGGCGACCTGGGTAACACGCGTGCGCTCAGTGCGCGGCTGACGCGGCACGGCTATACGCCGGTGGTGCACAACCACCATCCGGGGGCGGTGTTCCCCGAGCAGGCGCACCTCGTGCTCGGCGGCGGCGGACAGGACTCCGGTCAGGCGCGCGTGGAGGCGGACCTGGAGGCAATAGGGCCACGGTTGACCGAGCTCGCCGCCGGTGGGACGCCGATGCTGATGATCTGCGGGATGTACCAACTCTTCGGAAACGCTTTCGTCACCGTGGACGGCAAGCGCCTGCCCGGGCTGGGCATCCTGGACGTGACGACCCAGGGCAATCCGAAGCGGATGATCGGACCTGTGGTGATGAGCACCGACTTCGGTGACGTCGTCGGCTACGAGAACCACTCCGGGTCGACGCGGCTCGCCGGCGGCCAGGCTGCCTTCGGCCGGGTGCGCTCCGGTTTCGGCAACAACGGCGAGGACGGCACCGAGGGTGCCCGCACCGGCAATGTCTTCGGCACCTACCTCCACGGCCCGATCATCCCGGCCAATCCGCGCTTCGCCGACGCCCTCTTGGCGTATGCCGTTCCCCTCGCCACCGGGGCGGCCTTCAGGCCGGGGGAGTTGGACGACACCTTCGCCGACGAAGCCCGCACCCGCCAGGTGGCCCGCCTCGTGGGCTGACAGGCGCCCATGCGCCGAACGCGCCAACAACGACTGGGCCCTCGCCGGGTCTTCGACAACGGGGGGAGCAGTCGGTCGCCTCAGGGCACGCTAGGGGCGGGCTCGTCATCGGGCGCCGGTGTCTTGGGCATCATCGACCAAGCCAGCCAGCCGATCGCGCCCATGGGCACTTCGAGCAGGTGGGTGAAGATCGAGAAGAGCACCACGCCCGCCGTCGCTTCGGCCGGCGCGGCCCCCCAGGCCACCAGGGCGGCAGCGGTGCCGGTCTCGGTCACGCCGACGCCGCCAGGGGTGATCCCGACGGCCGTCAGTAGGCGGCCGATGGCGAATGCCGCGAAGAGTTCGCCGTGGAACAACTCAACGCCGGTCGTGCGCATGATCGCCAAGAAGACCAGGTAGTAGAAGGCGAAATAGCCGACCAGGCCCATGGTCATCGGGAACCACCCGGTCCGCACCACGTCGATGATCCGCGCGCGCAAATCGGTGACCAGTGCATCGACGCTCATCGATCGCGGCCTGCGCCGGGTCAGCGGCCGCAGCATCCGGTCCACGCCCCGCCCGACCGTGGTTGCTGCCCGACCGGAGGCGAGCACCGCGATGAAGACCGCGACGATGGCTGCGCCGCTGGCCACCGCGGCGACTGCGGCGTCGCGCATGATGCGAGGCATCTCGGCCCGCCCGAGGGTCAGCAGGACGATGGCGATCAGGGGCAGCGCAATGCGGAACAGGGTGTTCCAGACGGCTGAGACGATGATCGATGTCGAGACCGCCCGGCGGGTGAAACCCCAGGAGCGGCAGATCGTGAAGGTAGCCGCCATCCCCAACGCGCCGCCCGCGGGCAGCAAATTGCTGACAGACGACCCACAGACGTTGACGATCAGCGCACGGAGGTGGCTCAGGCCGGGCATCGACCCGGTCAGGGTGAAGGTGTAGGCACCGAGCCCGGTGACCACGAGCGCGACGAACCCGAGCGACTGCCAGGCCGAGACCGTGCCGATGACGGACCAGATCGCCGGCCAGGAGGTTTTGGCAAAATAGGGCAGCCCCCACCCCAGGAGCGCCCCGGCCAAGGCGAACCCACCGATGAACTGGAGCACCTGACGCGCTCCGATCCGCCGACTGGCGTCAGCGCTCGCGGTCATCCCAGCCCCGCGAAGATGCCGCGCCGGATCGGCGCAGCCAGGGGCAGCGCGGGATCCCGGAACCATTCCCGCCCGAAGATCAGGTCGTAGGCCGGCCGCGGAATCCGCAAGAAGGCCGCCAGCGTGCGATCCGCACCATCAGCGCTGGCCTGCGAGGCGTGAGCTCGCATCGAGGCGCGCTTCGCGGCGGCATACCGGATCACGTCGATGCGGTGCGTGATGTCGCGCCGCGGACTGTATGCCGTGGTGAACGCGTGGATGTCGAACTCCGGTGGGTAGCGGTAGACCCGGGCGGAGGCCCGGACCGCCGCAGCGAGTAGGTCTCGGGGGATCGTGGCCTCCAGCACCGGCGTCCCGGACAGCGCAGCCGCAGCCGCCCCGACCTCGTGGACGCGCACGTGGTCGCGATGGCCGTACCCCCCGCGGGCATCATACGAAAGCAGGACGTCGGCACGCTCCTCGGCCAGCAGGGACGCTAGCCGCCGGGCGGCCTCGTCCAGGGGGGCGGCAACGAAGGGCACCCGGTCCCCGGTGGGCGGGGGCACCGACCCGCCCATCCCCGAATCGGCGTATCCGAGCCAGACCACCCGCGCCACGCCGAGGGCGGCTGCACTGGCCCGGGCTTCGTCCAGGCGGCGCGACCCCAGGCCCGGGCCGTCGTGAAAGTCACTGGCCGCCAGCCCCTGACCGCCGTCGGTGGCCAGCGCAAGGACCACCCGGTGGCCCTGGGCGGCCGCCTTGGCCATCGTGCCCGCGGTCAAGAGGGCTTCGTCGTCGGGATGCGCGTGAAAGGCGACGACCGTGCGCTTCGGCACCGACGCGGACCCCCTCATGACTCGACATCCTTGCCTACCCCAGGGCCTGCCGAGCACAGGCGCGGACGCATGGCAGGCTGATCCACATGAAAGTCGCCCTGCTTTCCGACTGCTACCCGCCGCGGTTGGGAGGAATCGAGACCCAGGTGCGTGATCTCGGGCGGGCCCTGCTCGCGCAGGGGCACGAGGTGCACGTCTATACCGCGACCCCGGGGATCGACGAACACCGCGGCCGCAGCTGGGAGGACGACGAGGGCGTGCACGTCCACCGGGTCACCATGCATGTGCCCTTCGGGGTCCCGGTCAACCCGCGCGCGCCGAAGCTCATCCGCGGCGAACTCGCGGAGTTCGACATCGCCCACGTCCACATGGGCGTGATCGCTCCGTTCGCGCACGACCTGACCAAGCTCTCGCTCGACCTCGGCTTGCCCACCGCGATCACCTGGCACTCGGTGCTCGGCCAGGGCAGCCTGACCGTCCTGCGTCAACTGGGCTGGGCGCGCGAGTGGGCCCAGCGCGGTGCCACCCTGACGGCCGTGTCGTCGATGGCCGCCGACCGGGTGCGAGCGGCGGTCGGTGACCCCGGCATCGAGGTCGGCGTGCTGCCGAATGGCATCTCGATTCCCGACTGGAGCCTGGCGCGCGGACGCCGCCCGGACGACGCTCCCGTGCAGATCGTGACGGCTCTGCGCTTCGCCCTCCGCAAACGGATTCTCCCGTTGATCCGGATGCTCCGCGAGGTCCGTCGACGCGTCCCAGAGGAAATTCCTTTCACGGCAACCGTCTTCGGCAATGGACCGTATCTCGCTCCGGCCCGCGCGCTGACGACGGCCGAGGACCGCACGTGGCTCAACCTCGCCGGCCGCGTCGCGCGACCGGTGCTCGCCCAGACGTATGCCGATTCCGACCTCTACTTCGCCCCTACTCGTCTCGAGGCCTTCGGAATCGCCGCCCTCGAGGCGCGCACCGCCGGGCTGCCGGTCGTGGCATTGCGCGGCTCCGGCGTCGAGGACTTCATCACGAACGAGGAGAACGGGCTGCTGGCCAAGGACGACGACGCGCTCGTGGATGCGGCCGTCCGGCTGGTCACCGACCATCACCTGCGCCACCGGCTCCGGGAACACAACCTGACGGTGCCGCCCGCCCAAGGCTGGGACAGCGTGGTGCAGCAGTCTCTCGCCGAATACCGCCGGGCCGGTGCCCGCGGGTGACGCGCCCGATCCGCATCGAGGGCGAGACCGTGGCGGGTGAGATCGTCACGGCCTTCGTACTGACCCACGGTGGCGACCCGAGCACCGAGTTGGCCGAGCGGGGTTGGAGTCTGATCGGGCCGGTCGCGGCTTTCACGCCAGCTGACTCGGACGAGGTGATCATCCGGGTGCGGGTGGCTGCGGACCTCGGTGCGGGAGAACGGCATACGACCTGGACGGCGGGCCACGCGCCCGAGGCGGTGCCCGCCGGTGTGGTGCCGATCCAGGTGCAGCGGGTAGCGGCGTACGCCGTCGTCGTCCGGGACGCCGATGTGCTGCTGACCCAACTCTCCCATCGGGTCCGCGGCGTGCCCGGCCGATGGACGCTGCCCGGCGGAGGGGTGGAGCCGGGGGAGGACCCGGGCACCGGCCTGCGGCGCGAAGTGTGGGAGGAAACCGGGCAGCACCTGGGCTCGGTGCAATTGATCGACCTGCTGACCGCGCACTGGGTCGGGCAGGGCCCCGACGGGGTCTGGGAGGACTACCAGGTCGTGCGCCTGGTGTATGCCGCATCGGTCCCCGAGCCCGAACCGCTGGTCGTCCACGACGTCGGCGGCACGACCGCGCAGGCGGCGTGGGTGCCGGCACAGGGCGTCCTCGCCGGGCGTGCGTCGACCTTGGCGTGGCATCGCTGGCCAGGGTGGCTCAGTCACGGGAGCGGGCGAACGAAGCCAACGCCCCGATGAGCGCGAGTGCCGAGCCCAGGCCGATCAGGATATAGGTGCCGCTGACCTCCCAGGCCGGCAGCCGCCCGGCGAGTTGCCAACAGAGAGTGCCGGCCGCGAGGGCCAGCAGCACGAGCGCGCAGAGCACGGTGCCGAGGGCCGGGCCCCGCGAGGCGGCCCGTTCGTGTCCGGTGGGTGCCGCGGGCGACGCCGTAGACGAGGTTCGCGGCCGGTCGCGGGTGGGCGCGGGCCCGGGATCCGGGAGGTGGCCGGAAAAGTCGGTCACGTCGTGCTCCCCACGATCTTGACGACACCGGCACGCAGGTCGACGGTCACGACGGCCACCAGCGATCCGGTGCCGAAGGTCCGGTGGTAGTCGATATCTCGGACGGGTTGACCCTTCTGGGGCACATCGCCCACGAGGATCTGGCCGAGGAGCACTCGGCCGTCGATCCGGACCGATCCGGTCTTGGGCAGCCGGACGGTGACCTCGCCGAGGCCAAGCTCCGTGCTGACCTGCCGTGGGGTCGCCGAGGCATCCGCGGGCAAGTGAGTTAGGTCGATCACCACCGTGCCGACGGCGAGGCGCGTCGATTCACTGCGGGAGCCGGGCGCGACCGTGAGGACCCGATCACCGCTTCCACTGGACCACAGGGGATCGCTCGCGGCGGCGCTGGCGCCCAGCCCCAGGGCGAGCACGAGAGCCAGCAGGGTGCTTAGACCGCCCTTGCGCCCGAGCAGGCCGCCGACGAGCAGGACGAGCGCGACGAAGGCGAGTGCGCCGGCCAGGGCGATCGTGCGCGCATCGCCGGGCCAGTGCTGCTGGGCGTGTAGGGCAGCGACGCCGACGCCGAGGACCAAGCTCAGGCCCGCCAAAACGAGCGCGATCGGCGCACTCAGGCG
>NZ_DAOQZV010000177.1:0-6777 GCF_035343835.1 Nostocoides sp.
GCCGCCGCCGACCGCACGATCGTCCCGGAACGTTTCGTGGCTCCCGACCTGACCCCCCCCGCGGCGCGCGCAGCCGCCGCGCGCGCCGGGGTCGACCTGTCCTCGAGGGCCTCGATCGACGCGGCCGATGCGCGTTACGCAGCGGCCCAGGCACGGCCCTACCGGGGCTGACGCCGCGCGCTGGTTGGCGGGCCGTCTCCGGTGCGAGTCGCCGGAGATGGCCCGGCATGAGCGACGATGGACGTATGCCGCCGCGTCGCCGTATCCCTGTCGACTCCGGACGCGCGGCGCTGGCCGCGTGGGCCGAAGCGACCGACCCTGCACGCCGGCCCGACCTCGTCGGTACAGGTGAGCTGGGCGCCATGGGGGGCGGTTCGGTAGGCCCGGGCGGCGCAGTTGGTCGCGAGGCGCTGGCGACCGCCGTGCGCTTTACGCTCGAGGAACTGGCGACCCGGCATCCCGGTCGAAGCGTCGAGGTGCGCGTACCTCCCTTCGGTGCGGTGCAGTGCCTTGAGGGGCCGGTCCATCGGCGTGGCACACCGCCCAACACGGTCGAGACCGACGCCGACACCTGGCTCGGCCTCGCGACGGGTCGCCTGACCTGGGAGGATGCCGAGGATCGAGGGGGACTGCGCTGGAGCGGCATACGCGCGCGCATGGCCGACCTGTTGCCCCTGTGGACGCCCTGACCCCGCTCGACGAAGATTTGGTGTGCTCTGACACGTCAATATGCCCATTCCCCCAACGCGCTGAGGCCCGACGGGCCCGGAGCCGATCGACGGGCGTGGGAGCGGGGCCGGGTGGACAGGGCCGGGGTGGCCAGGTGCCCCACGACCTCAGGGGCGGGCGTAGAGCGCGCGGGCGGGACAGAAGCGGATCGCGACGTCCGCGTCCGTGCTCGCGGGTTCCGGATCGGTGACGATGGGATACCCCCATTCGTCGAGCGCGATCGATGCCGGCAATAGTTGGGCGCACAGCCCATGCCCGGTGCAGGCGACGCGATCCACGGCGATCCGGGTCCGGCCGGCAGGGACGGCCCGGGTGACAGGCTGGGTCTTCTCAGGCATTGACGAGACTCCTTGTGGTCCGGGCTGGGGGGCAGGTGCCGCGTGCATGCTGATCGAGATGGCCCGCGAGGACCCGGGCGGCCGATGCGGCGAATCGGGCAATGCCGTCGGGGTAGCGGCAGGCGCCGCGATCCGGGAGCAGGGCGACGCGGGCAGTCAGTCGATCAGCGGCGTCGACGGCGCGGCCGGATCGAGCCCCGGCGAGGTCGTGCCAGTCCGCCGCCAGCGCCGGCAAGCCGAACATGCACGGGCCGCACTGACCGGCCGACTCACCCGCGGCATACGTCAACATGTGGTCGACGAAGGCGACGGGACACTCGGCGGGGTCGAGGGCCCACACGACGCCGGAGCCGATCGAGCCGCCGTAGGACGCGAGATCGGTGCTGCTCCAGAGCAGCCGGGCGGCCTCCGGTGCCGGGATCAGCACTCCGGCGAGCCCGCCGACCCACACGAGTTCGGCGTCGAGAAGGCCACCTGCCGCACCGAAGAGATCGCCCAGCCGCGCCCCGGCGGCCGTCTCGATCACATGCGGCGCGGCGACGGCACCGGTGAGGGTGACCAGGCGCGGCCCGGGTTCGAGCGCGGTGCCCTGCCGGCGGAACCAGTCCGGGCCGTGCTCGGCGATCTGGGCGATGCGCCATACCGTCTCGGCGTTGAGCACCACCGTCGGCGGGATGCGCCGGCCCCGCGCATCGCGCCCACCGGTGACAAAGGGAGCGCGCTTGGTCATCGGGCGTGCGAGTCCACCGTTGGCGAGCGAGATGAGTGCGCTCTCCTCCGAGGAGACATACCTGACCGGCACCTCCAGAACGTCGACTCCGGCGGCGGCCAAGAGTGCAACTGCGCGTGAACCCCGATGCGCCGCAACGCGAATCGGATGGTCGCCGGCGACCAGGCGCGCGCCCCCGAGCAGACCGTCGAGCTGGTTCTCGACCACCCAGGCATCCTTGGTCGCGCCGATCTCGCCGTCGCAGGCATTGACGATCAGCGTTGCTCCGTGTTCAGCGGCTGCCCGCACCTTGATCGCCGTGCGGAACGCCGCACCGCCGCGGCCGGTCAGGCCGGCCTGGTCGAGCAAATCGATGAGAGTCATGACCACTCCCCGGCGAGGGCGACGCGGCGACGGTCACGATCGGCATACGTCGTCGTGGTCCGCCACGCGAGGGCGGCTGCGCCGGCCGCGCCGCACGCGATGGTGATGCCGCGCAGGATGGGTTGGGCGGACGTGCCCAGGGCGATGCCGTGGGCGAGGGCGAGTGGCCACATGGCGTAGGACAGCCAATGGATCGACCGCCAGGCGCGCTCGGGGATTCGGTGGCGCAGCAGCGAGGTCACCATGACCGCGGCCAGGATGTCGACCGCGAGAGTGCCGAGGCCGACCCACACGCGGGCATACGCCGAGGTGAAAGGGATCAGGAAAGAGACCCAGTCGATCGAGACGTAGGTCTCGGCGATCGCAGTGGTGATGTGCCCGATGAGGAAGGTCACCATCCCGAGGGAGAGCCAGCGATGCATCGCCATGACGATCGTGGCGCGCTCGCCGGTCGGCAGGCGCCGGCCGGAGGTGACGACGCCGAGGACCAGGACGGTGGTCAGCAGCACGATGCTCGCGATGCCGGTCGCGCGCGAGAGGTACCAGAGCAGCTCGTTCACGCCCTCGCCTCCAGCGTCCAGCCCGGGGTGGTCACGACCGCGCCGTCGAGGGCGTCCAGGCGAGCCGGTATGCCGTTCTTCGCCAGCCAGGCGGGCGCCTCGCCGTCGAGGATGATCGCCGCGGTCGATGCCGCGTTGGCCTCCAGTGCGCTTACGGCCGCGCAGGTGACTTGAGCCCACCGGGTCTGCGCGCTGCGTCCGGTGCGCGGGTCGAGGATGTGATGATGATCCGGCTCCGCGGCGTCGGCCGTCGCCCAGGTGCGCTTCTGGGTCGAGGAGGTGGCGAAGGCCTGACCGGTGCCGCTGACGACCTGGAGGATCCGGCCGTCGGCCGACTCGACGCCGATGTCCCATCCACCAACGGGCAGCTCGCCGCTGCTGGCGATGTCCCCGCCGAGATTGACGAGGAAGCCGCCGGGCAGCGCGGCAGCGAGGAGATCCGCGATGCGATCGGCGGCCGCCGCCTTGGCGCTGGCCCCGAGGTCGATCAGGGTGCCCTGCGGGGCCACAACTCGTCGAGATAGCGGATCGAACTCGATCGCCCGCCACCCCGGAATCGAACCCGGGTGATCAGGTAGGTCGGGTCGTAGGGCTGGTGGTGCGTGGATGACCAGGTCCGCTGAGCGGGTCGGGCGCGCACGCCGGGCGCGGACGACGTCGAGGTCGACGTCATAGCCGGCCTGCACCAGGGCCGCACCGATCGTGGGGTCGACCAGGCCACCGGTCAACCGAGCGGCGTGCAGGCCCCGGTCCAGGTAGTGCGCGAAGGTGGCCGAGACATAGGCCCAGGCGGGGCCGTTCTGTGCGCGGCGGGCGAGGGAGCTGACCTCCGAGTCGGGCCGGAACCGCGAGACGGCGGCGTCGAGTTCGGCGAGATGCTCCCGAGTGATCGCCAGGGCAGGGCCGAGGGTCTCGGGCCGGGTCGTCAGGACGCGGTTGGCCGTGCCGATGGCTGCGAAGCTCGCCGACCTGGGCGCAGCGGGCGCGGGTGCGTCCGAGGGGTGCGTGGGGAGCGGCGCGGTGGTCGGTGCCGCGAGGGTCGAGAGGGTCATTGGCTCGGCGCTCACGAACCGGCAGTGGTGGTCTGTGCGTTGCCAGTGGACGACTGGACCGACGTCGTGCTGCCGAAGTCCGAGGAGGACGTCGAGCCCGACGAAGTGGTGTCGGACGATGAGTTCGAGCCGGACGTCGTCACTGCCACAGTGCTCGCCGAGGTCGAGCTGGCATCGGCGAGATGCAAGGTGATGGCTCCGCTCGACAATGCGGCGGCAACAACACCGGCGACAGTGAAGCGGCGGGCCTTGTCGAGGGCAGGAATGCGGGTCATGGTGGCGGACTCCTTGCTGGTGCCGGATCGGCCTTTGCTGATCCGTTCTGACCACCACGGTCGCGCCGCGTGCTGTGCGCCTGCTGTGCGCCGGCAAGCGAGGGCGTTTGGAGTTGCGGGAAGTTCGCCGAGGGGCGCCCGAAGCTATTCGCCCGGGTAACGAACGCCGGTGTGAGCTCGCACCCGGTCCAGAGTGCGCATGATCGCGAGCGTGGTGTCCGTGGGCAGCACGGGTGATTCGGTCAAGCCGGCCACCAGGCAGCGAGCTACCTCGGCGGCTTCGTAGCGCAAGCCGAAATGCGCGCTGTCCAGGTCGTATGCCCAGGTCCCGATTGGCTCGCCGGCCGTGGACAGCAACCGAACCGTATTGGGGTGGTAGAAGTCGCCGTCGATCTCGATGCGTGCCTGGTCGCCGGCGATGACTGCGGTAGTCGGCGTTTTGGCGGCCATCGTCGCGTTCAGCACGGCCTGCGCGCCGCTGCGGGAGGTCGCGACAATGCTGGTGGTCGAGTCGACACCCTGCGGCGTGAGCGTGCCGACCGCGACGAGATCGGCTGGCTCGCCGAGCACCATCTCGGCGAAGGAGACCGGGTAGATCCCCAGATCGAGCAGGGCGCCGCCGGCCAACGCCGGGTCGGCCAGGCGTCGCGGCCCGCCCGGCCACAGCAGTTGCCCGTGATCGGCGAAGACGGTGTGGACGCGGCCCAGATGTCCATCGCCGACCAGTTGCCGCACGACGTCGTAGTGCGGCAGGAAGCGCGACCACATCGCTTCCATGCTGAAGAGCCCGTGCTCGCGGGCGGTGCCGATGACGTCCGCTGCCTCGGCGGCATTGCGGGTGAAGGCCTTCTCGACCAGGATCGGCTTGCCGGCCTGCAGGGCAAGGAGCGCGTGCTCGCGATGCTCCGAGTGCGGCGACGCGACGTAGACGACGTCGACGTTCGCGGCGACCAGCTCGGCATACGAGCCGTATGCCGTGGCTACATCATGCTCGGCAGCAAAGGCGCGCGCTCGGTCGAGGTCGCGGCTGCCCACTGCGGCGACGGTGGATGAGGTGCCGGTGCGAACGGCATACGCGAAGGCGCTGGCGATCATTCCCGAGCCGAGGATCCCCCACCGGATCGATGGCGCGGTCATCGGGTCGGGCACGCGGCTGACGGGCAAGGACACGAGGTGCTCCCGAGGATCGAGGTCGGTGCCGACCGGCGCCGGGATGTCGATCCCCGGCGCCGGCGGGCGAGGGACTACTTGTGACCGTGCTGGATGGCGGCCTGCCGCTTGGCGTTCTGCAGGATCGTGTCGGCCGACCTGGCCGTCCCGGTCTCGCGAGTAGCCAGGAAGCCGTTGGCCGCCGTGTGCGCCGGGGCGGTGCGCACGGTGAGCCAGTTCTTGAAGAAGGTGTCGAGATCGCGGCCGGAGACCCGCTTGGCCAGCGAGGTGAACTCGGCGATCGAGCCGTTCCTGCCCTTCTTGCTGCTGGTCCACGCCTGGAGGATCTTGGTCATCGTGGCGTCACCCACGAGATTGCGCAGCGCGGCCAAGGTCATGCCGCCGCGCATGTAGACCGCCCAGGAGAACTCGTTGTGCGCGCCGGGATTGGAGATCGGGAGCTTCCAGAAGTCTGAGTCGCCGGCGAGGCCGGCGTAGTACTGCTCGAGCAACTGGTTGGTCGTGCCTTCGCCGTGTTTGTCCGACCACAGGAACTCGGCATAGGTCGCGAAGCCCTCGTTGAGCCAGATGTCGCGCCAGTTGTAGACGCTCACCGAGTCGCCGAACCACTGGTGGGCGTTCTCGTGGACGATCACGTAGATATTGCTGCCGTTGCCCCAGAAGTCGGGGGTATAGACGGGGCGTTGCTGGGTCTCCAAGGCGAAGCCGAAGCTCTGGTTGGCGATGACCCCGCCGACCTGCTTGAACGCATAGGGACCGAACTGCGCGGCCTCCCAGTTGATGACCTCCGGAGTGCGCAACACGTCGGTCTTGGCACGCGTGACCGCCGCGTCATTGCGCGTGGTCGTGATCGCGGAGGTGAACGGCCGCGCGTTCTGGGTGCCGGTGAGCACGTCGAACTGGCCGACGGCCATATACACGAGGTAGGTGGCCGTGGGCTGCGGGGACTTCCAGGTCCAGGTGTCCGTGGTGGTGCCACTCGTCTTGCCCACGAAGTCGCCGGCGCCGATGGCCTCTAGGCCCTTGGGGACGGTGAACTTCATGTCGAAGGTCGCCTTGTCGCGCGGGTGGTCATTGCTCGGGAACCACCAGGCGGCAATCTCGGGCTCGCCGAGGGCGATCGCCTCGCTGCCACTGCCGATCCAGGGGTTGATGCCGCCGTAGCTGATCTTGCTGGGGATGCCGGTGTAGGTGATCTTGACGACGATGGTCGCGCCGTTCTTGATCGGCAGCGAGGGCTTGACGACAAGCTCGTGCGGGTCGGGCTTGGCGAACTCGGCGGGCTTGCCGTTGACGGTGACGGTCTTGGCGGTGAGCATCAGGTCCAGGTTGAAGGAGCTGAGATCCTGGGTGGCTTTGGCCGTGATGATCGCCGTGCCGGTGATCCGCCCGGTTGTTGGGACATAGTCGACGAACAAGTTGTAATTGCTCACGTCGTACCCCCCATTGCCGTATGCCGGGTAGTACGGGTCACCGATGCCGCCGGCACCGGGGCCGGGGGCCGCGAATGCCAGTGGCGCGGCGAGCGCGGTAGCCGCCGCTGCGGCGACGCCCGTCGTA
>NZ_DAOQZV010000178.1:0-6771 GCF_035343835.1 Nostocoides sp.
ATCCGCGCGGCATAGGCCAGCGTGCCGATCAGGTTGATCGCCGCGGTGAGCAGGGCGCTCGCCTCGTCGGCGCGGCCCGCGAGCCGCAGGCTCGAGGCGAGTTGGATGCGGGCACGGTGGCGGTGGGGCTCGCGCAATCCGGCGGCCAGGGCCGCTTCATACTGCTCGATCGCGGCGGTGGTCTCGTCGCCGGCGTCGAGGGCGCAAGCATACTCGAAGGTGACGCGCGGGTCTCCCGGATTGGCCGTATGCAGTGTGCTCGCCATCGCGATGCGCTCGGCCGGGTCGGTGCTCGCCCACACCGCGTCGAAGTTGGCGTCGAGGTCGTGTTTCCCTTGCGCCACCGTGACTTTGCGACGAATGTCGGCGGGCAGGTCGGGGGTTGCACCCCGGCTGTGCAACCAGTCGACACAGGCGAGTCGCTGCTCGTGCGTCATGATCGCGATGACATCGCCGTCCGCGGCGAGAGCGGCGAGCGCCTCGAGGCCGGCGAGTTCGCTGGCATGCGCCGGGACGCTGCCGCGTCCGGTGCGTGCCAGCCCGATGCCGAAGTGCGTCTCGAAGTCGGCCGTGGTGCGATCGCGAAGGTATTTGTCCTTGTGGGCGATGACCACGACGTCGGCGCGTTGTCCGGCGATCTCGCCCAGGGCCGCGAGGATCTCGTCGGTGCGGTCCCCCGCCGTCCCCAGCGCGAGCAGGACGCGCCCGCCCGCCGGGGTCAGGCCGCGGGCGACGTCGAGGAGGGCCTCCAGACCGGCCTCGTTGTGGGCTAGGTCGAGGATGACCGAGGCGCTGCCACCGGCTATCGGCAGTGAGTAGATATTCATCCGGCCGGGGTTGAGGGCCTCGTCGGGGATGAAGGTGCGCAAGCCCTCGACCACGGCGTCCACGGGTAGGCCGAGCCCGAGGGCCGCGGCCGCCCCCGCGAGGGTGTTGGCGATGTTGTGCACCGACAGTCCGGACAGCGTGGCCGGAATATCGCGCAGCGGCAAGAGTCGCTCGGTGCGGCCGCCGGGATACAGGATCGTGACGTCCCCGTCGGCGACGGTGATTCCCCGCCCGCCGGCATCGATCGCCTCGCGCAGAGCGGGGGCGCTGGGGTCGAGGGCAAAGGCCCACGGCCGCCCCGGTGAGCGCGCACGCATCGCCCAGGCGCGGGGGTCCTCCCCGTTCAGGACTGTCCAGCCGGTCGGCCTGGTGACCGTGGTGACAATGGCCTTGACCTCGGCAAGTTGATCGACGGTGTCGATCCCCTGCAGACCGAGATGGTCGGCGGAGACATTGGTGACGACGCTCACGTCGTTGGTCGTGACGCCCATGCCCTTCAGGAGCAGGCCCCCGCGGGCCGTCTCGAGAACGCCGATCTCCAAGTCCGGGGTCGCGAGCACGCCGCGTGCGCCGGCCGGGCCGGAATAGTCACCGGGTTCGACGACCTCGCCCATGACGACGACACCGTCCGTCGAACTCCACGCGGTCTTCTTGCCCGCCGTCATCGCGATGTGCGCGACCAGCCGGGTGGTCGTCGTCTTGCCATTGGTGCCGGTGATCGACACGACGGGGATAGTCGGCGTCAGCACCGTAGCGGCCCGACCCCGCTCCGCAGCGTTCATCCGATCTGCCAGATCACTAAGGAGCGGCTCCGGCTCGGCACCTGAAAGCAGTTGCGCCAGAATGGGGGCCAGGCCGTCGCCGAGCACCTCGGCGCGGCCGCGAGAGCGCCAGACGGCCGCGACGACGACATCCTCGGGATGGATGCCGGGTCGGGCGCGGACGCCGACTCGGGCCGTGCCCGCCCGTTTGGCGACGGCGCGGACGAGGAAGACCGGCAGTCGCAGGATGAAGGCGCGACGTTGGACCGACCCGGGAGTGCCGACCCGGGCACGCATACCGAGTCGGTGCACGATCTCGGTCAGTTGCGCGGCCGGCGCGTCGAGATAGCCGGGCAGGGCCAGCATGACTTTCAGTGCGGGGCGGGTGAAATAGAGGTTGGGGCCCTCGAGTAGGCGGACCTCGGAAGCGCTGACAGGTTCGGTCATCGGGGAGTTACTGGCCCATGGCGTGCACGCCACCGTCGACGTGCACGATCTCGCCGGTGGTGGCGGGGAACCAGTCGCTCAGGAGCGCAACGCAGGCCTGGGCGGCCGGTACCGGGTCGTTGACATTCCAGCCGAGCGGGGCGCGCTCGTCCCAGATCTGCTCGAAGCGCTCGAATCCGGGGATCGACTTGGCAGCCGTCGTCCGGATCGGACCGGCAGCGACGAGATTGCAGCGAATCCCCTTGGGCCCGAGGTCGCGAGCCAGGTAGCGGTTGGTCGACTCGAACGCTGCCTTGGCGACACCCATCCAGTCATAGACGGGCCAGGCGAACTTCGCGTCGAAGGTCAGGCCGACGATTGAGCCGCCGGCACCCATCAACGGCAGTGCCGCAACACCGAGGGCCTTGAGGCTGTAGGAACTGATCTGGATCGCGGTCGAGACGTCCTCCCACGTGCCTTCGAGGAAGTTGAAGGCGCCCTGCGGGGCGAAGCCGATCGAGTGCAGGACCCCGTCGAGGGTGTCGGTGTGCTCCTTCAGCCGCTCGGCAAGGGTGTCGAGGTGCCCCTGGTCGGCGACGTCGAGTTCGATGACGGCAGGTGTCTCGGGCAGACGCTTGGCGATCGTCGAGGTGATCTTCATGGTCCGTCCGAAGGAGGTCAGGATGACCTTCGCGCCCTGCTCCTGCGCCAGCTTGGCGACGTGGAAGGCGATGGAGGAGTCCATCAGAACTCCGGTGATCAACAAGGTCTTGCCCTCGAGCAACATCGGGCGTCCTTTCGCGTGGTGTCGGCGAGAATCTGGTGTGGAGTCGGTGTCAGTGGCCCATGCCGAGGCCGCCGTCGACCGGGATGACGGCCCCGGAGATGTAGGCCGCCTCGTCCGACGCGAGGAAGAGCACGGCAGCCGCCACCTCCGCGGGGGTGGCAAATCGGCCCGCCGGTATGGCCGCCTTGTAGGCCTTCTGCCGGTCCTCGGGCAACTCCGCCGTCATATCGGTCTCGATGAAACCGGGGGCGACGACATTGGCCGTGATGCCGCGTCCACCGAGTTCGCGGGTGATCGAGCGGGCGAGGCCGACCAGGGCGGACTTTGACGCCGAATAGTTCGTCTGCCCCGGGCCGCCATAGAGCCCGACGACGCTGGAGATGAAGACGATCCGGCCGAAGCGCTTCTTGATCATGCCGGCGCTCGCCCGACGGGCACAGCGGAAGGCGCCGGCGAGGTTGGTGTCGATGACCGCCTCGAAGTCGTCATCCGACATCCGCATCAGCAGGCCGTCCTTGGTGATGCCAGCGTTGGCGACGACGACCTCGACCGGCCCACCGAAGTGCTCCTCAGCGGCCTTGAAGGCCGCATCCACGGACTCGGTGTCGGTGACATCGCCCTGGACAGCGGTCAATCCGTCCGGTGCCTCGCCCGAGCGGCTGGTGATCAACACAGTGTGGCCTGCCGCTTGCATCGCCTCGGCGATCGCCTGACCGATACCGCGGTTGCCTCCGGTGACGAGGACGTTGCGAGCAGTCATACGAAGATTCCTCCTGAAGGTCCGGAAAACGCCACTGGGGACGACCCTAGTGGGCCAGCGCGGGCGATGACGGGCCCGACGGTGTGGTGCCCGGGAGCAGATGCCCGGATCACGGTCAGCCCGACCCAGGAGGGCGCGGCATAGAGTTGAGCCGTGATCAGTGGGCCGCGCGAAGTGCCGTCGGTCACGACCGCACCCGAGAGCCTGGCGCTAGAACAGGAATCCCGCATCAAGCACTACCTGATCACGATGGGCATCCGGACGATCTGCTTCTTGGCCGCCGTGCCGCTACACGGCTGGATGCGCTGGACTGCCGTCGCACTGGCCGTCCTTTTGCCCTATATCGCGGTCGTCTTGGCCAATGCCGTCAAGCCTCGGCCCGAAGGCACGATGACGTATGCCGGCACGAGCGAGACGCCGTTGTGGCTCGAATCGCAGCCAGCAGCCACCCCGTCGGGTGCCGAACGCGTCATTCTCGACGGCCAGATCGTCACGCCCGGCGCCCCGACGACTCAGGCGTAGGCGGCACGCCTTCGGCGTCCCCGAGGATCGGGCCAAGGTCTCGATCAACTAGTCTCGTCATCGACGGCGAGCAACACGGCCGCCCGCCGCCCGTTCCGGTGACTTCCACACGCTGATGAGTCCGCGGTCAGCCGCCGATGGCGGACATCGGCCGGTTGGGCTGGTGGAAGTCCGGGCTGCCGATGCCATGGCCGCGGGCCTTGCGCCACATCTCACCCCGGATCAACTCGGCCAGCTCCGCGTCGCTCGCGCCGGCGCGCAGGGGCGTGCGCAGGTCGGACTCGGCGTTGGCGAACAAGCAGTTGCGGACCTGCCCGTCGGCGGTGAGCCGCACTCGGTCGCACGCGGCGCAGAAGGGCGCCGAGACGCTGGCGATGATGCCCACGGTCGCCGGCCCGCCGTCGACGAAGAAGCGCTCCGCGGGCGCACTCCCCCGCCCGGGCACCGGCGTCAGGGCGAAGCGTGCGCTGAGCCGGTCGTGGATCTCCCCCGCGGTCACCATCTCGCTGGCCTGCCAGTGGTGGCCGGCGTCCAGCGGCATCTGCTCGATGAAGCGCAGCTCATAGCCGCGCGCCAGGCACCAGGCGAGCAGCTCGGCGACATCGGTGTCATTGATGCCACGCATCGCGACCGCATTGACCTTGACCGGGGTCAGCCCCGCCCGATGTGCCGCCCGAAGTCCCGCCTCGACATCGGCCAGCCGGTCGCGCCGGGTCAGGGCGACAAATTCCGCGGGATCGATCGTGTCCAGCGAGACATTGACGCGGTCCAGGCCGGCCGCGCGCAAGGGCTCCGCCAGCCGGTCGAGACCCAGCCCATTGGTCGTCATCGCGATGGTCGGCCGCGGCTCGAGTTCGGCGATCCGACGCACCAGGTCCACGAGCGAACGCCGCAGCAGCGGCTCGCCGCCGGTCAGCCGGACTTGACGCACGCCCAGCCCGACGAAGACGCCGATCAGCCGGATCAACTCGTCATCCGAAAGCATCTCGGCCTTGGGCAGCCAGGGCAGGCCCTCCGCGGGCATGCAGTAGGTGCACCGCAAATTGCACCGGTCCGTCACCGAAACCCGCAGATCGCGCGCCACCCGCCCGAAGGTGTCGACGAGCCCGTCGTCGGGCCGCCAGGTCGGCATGGGCAGATCGGTCACACAGCCCACCCTAAGTTGTCCGGGGCATCCCCCCCTGTTCAATAGCCGTATGCCGTTGGACCCGCCGCGTTCACACCGCTCGGTCCCGCTTGTGGCTCGGACCGCAACGGTCGTGGCTGGGGTCGCGCTGTCGGCCGCCTGCACCGGGTCCGCTTCACCATCCACGGCCTCGCAGCCCACAGCTGCGACGACAAGGCTGTCCCCTTCGCCAAGCTCCGGGGGGTCGTCGTCATCCCAGCGAACCGTGCGTCATCCGTCCCCAGCGCATCGCGAACGAGCACAAGCGTGCCAACCCCAACAGCGGGCCTGACGCCGTCACCCAGTCCCGCCGCGCTGCTCGCCCCGGCCGTGGGGGAGGGCGTCAACCCGGTCATCACACGGGTGGACGACTCGACATGGGCCGCCCTCGCCGGCGTCGCATGGACCTCGGCCTGCCCGGTCGGCCGGGACGGGCTGCGCGTCCTCGCCGTGAACGACTACGGATTCGACGGGTCCCGCCATCGCGGGCGCCTGGTCCTCGCGGCCGCTGCGCCTACCCCCGCGGCACTTCGCCGCGCTCTACGCCCAGCGCTTCCCGATCCGCCAGATGCGTCCGCTCGACGCCTCCTGGGGCCGCAACCCGAAGGGACCGGGAGCCGACGACCACGCCTCGATGACCGCCGACAACACCTCCGCCTTCAACTGCCGCTATGTGGGCGGTGCGGAGGCGAGCTAACGGTGGAGGACGCACGCATACGGGGTGGCGATCGACATCAATCCCTTCGAGAACCCGTATGTCAGCGCCTCCGACACCGTCTATCCCGACACCTACTTCCTCGAGCACCGCCGCGCGCCGGGGACCTTCACGAGTGCGACGAGCCCGGCCGTCCGCGCCTTCACCGATCAAGGGTTCACCTGAGGCGGGACGTGGGCGCAACCGGACCTGCAGCAATTCCAGCTGCCACGGCAGGTACCGTGAGCCGGTGATCCGCCGGCTGCTGACCCCTCGGTGGCTCGGCGCCCTGCTGCTCGCGGCTCTGTTCGCCTTCGTCGCCTACCACCTCGGCTGGTGGCAGTACTCGCGCTATCAGGCCAAGGCTGATCGCAACACCCGGATCTCGGCCCACTACGACGCCCCACCGCGGCCCCTCACCGACATCCTCACCACGAGGCCGCTCCCCATCGCCGACGAGTGGACGCATGTCACCGCCACCGGAACGTATGCCGATCCCACCCTCGTCGCCCGCGGCCGCACCTTCAACGGCGACGTCGGCTACGAGGTATTGACGCCCTTCCGCACCACCGACGGCGCCCTCGTGCTCATCGACCGGGGCTGGATCCCCTTGGGCGACAACGGCGCCGAGACGATTCCGCCGATCGCCCCCGCGCCGGCAGGTCAGGTCACGATGACCGGTTGGCTGCGGGTCGGCGAGCAAGCGCGGGGCAAGGTTGCCGCCCAGGGCCAACTGGCCAGCATCAACCTCCCCGAGGCAGCCGCAGCCCTCGGCACCCCGCTGCTCGGCGGCTATGTCCAGTCGGCCGGCGACCCCGGCGCCGCCTC
>NZ_DAOQZV010000179.1:0-6752 GCF_035343835.1 Nostocoides sp.
GCCACACCGCCCACCCCCGCGGCCAGCCCGCAGAAGAGCGCGGTGCGCCGGCTGGTCGCGCTCACGAGTGCGTCATTTCGCCCATGCTCGCGGACCCGGACGGCTGGTAGGACTCGTTGGCCCCGGCGAAGGTGCGGACGACGAAGGTGGCGGGCGCCGGGCCCGCGCTGGTCGTCAAGGTGATCGAGACCGGGTCGCCATTCTTCAGGGGCGCGCTGAGCTGCATCAGCATGATGTGGTTCGCCCCGGGTTCGAGAGCGAACTGCTGGGCCGGAGCGAGGGTGAATCCGCCGGCGGCCGGCTGCATCTGCAACTGCCCGTCGGCATTCTTGACTGTCTCGTGGAGTTCGGTCATTCCCGCCGCCGGTGATGACGCAGCGGTGATCCGGATGGCGATGTCGGTGAGGTTGACGAGGGTGGCGAAGCAGCCCGTCATCCCGGCGTCCGCGGCCTTGCACCACGGATCATCGATCCGCAGGGCGGTCGAGGGGCCGGCTGCCGACCCCGCGCGCGGGGTGGGCAGCGTGCTGGAACTCGTAGCGGCGCCGGACCCGCCGCAGGCGGCCAGGCCGGCGAGCGCGAGCGCCGCGAGAATCGGGCGGAAAGCGAAAAAGGTAGTCATGGCAAGGCCTTTCGAGGTCAGAGTCGTTTGAACCGCCTCGGCCGTAGCCCCGGGCACCGACGTGCTGCATGCCGGATCGCTGGAGGGCTGCTGAGCCCGGAAGTTGCTGGATCCGACGACGAGGTCAGTGACAGAGGCGCCACGGCAGGGCGGGTGGCTGCGGTAGCAGCCGGGCAGGGCGCGACGCGGACAGCGTCGGCGGACCACGCGTCACGCGGGCGCGGTCTGCACCCATCCCCAGGACGTATGCCGTGCCCTCACCGAGCGCCGGCAGGCGCGCAACCTCGTGGCCCAAGCGCGGCGAGCCGGGCAGGCGGGGGAGCAAGCGCCGGGCGCCCCAGAGCAGCCGTTCGCCCCAAGCAAGGGCGGCCGCCAGCAGCAGGGTGGCCAGCAGATGCCCGAGGAGCATCCGCCCGGTCGGCGCCTCCATCGCCGTCAGGGCGGCGCCGCTGCCGGAATGCCCGAGATGCCTGGCGCCGAGGACAGTGCCCGCCGACGTGCTGTGCATCCCGGCGCCAGCCGTTGCGTGGGCAGCAGTGAAGACGACATGGCTGATGGCCTGGCCCAGCGCCAGGCAGCCGGTCAGCCCCGCAAATCCGATCCGCCGAACGGCCACGGCATACGCAATGGGCGAGGTCAGCAAAAGGGCGAGCGCACCGGCGAGGGGAGGAATCGGCATACCGGCGATTCCGGCGTGGGCCAGCGCGGCCAGGGCTACGGCAGCCACCGATATCGCGGTGGCGCGCACGAGGCGCGGCCCGGGGGTGCCCGGCTGGATCACCCGGCCAGGGTACCCATCGCTGCGAGCGGCCCGACAGGCGTCCGCATCGTGCCGAGGCGTGATGTCACTGACATAGGCTGGCCCGATCCCACCCCCGCGCACAGTGAGGAGATCGACCATGGTCGACACCGGACGCGCCCGCAGGGTCGCCGAACGGATCAAGGATGTCATCGCCGAGAATCTCGACGCGATCGTCAAGGACCCCGACCTGGGCTTCGTGACGATCACCGATGTGCGCGTCACCGGCGATCTGCAGCAGGCCTCGGTCTTCTATACCGTCTTCGGCGACGACACCCAGCGCGAGCACACCGCGCGCCTGCTGGCCAAGAACACCGGCAAGCTGCGCAGCCTCGTCGGCAAGCACCTGGGTATCCGCCTCACCCCAAGCCTGGAGTTCCACCTCGACGCCCTGCCGGACACGGCCGCGCACATCGACGACCTGCTCAAGGCCGCACGCGAGCACGACGCCGAGGTCGCCGCCAGTGCGGCCGGTGCCGTGTATGCCGGTGATGCCGACCCCTATAAGCACGAGGACGACGAGGACGAACTCGCCGGCCAGCGTGCCGACGCCTGATCGCCGCCCGCCGGCGCCCGATGGGTTGCTGATCGTCGACAAACCGGCGGGGTGGACCAGCCACGACATCGTCGCCAAGGTCCGCTACCTCGCCGCCACCCGCAAGGTGGGGCACGCCGGCACCCTCGATCCGATGGCGACCGGCGTGCTCGTTCTCGGCATCGGCCGCGCCACCAAGCTGCTGACCTTCCTCGTCGGCTGCGACAAGGCTTATGCCGCGACCATCCGCCTCGGCGCCACCACGGTCACCGACGATGCCGAGGGTGAGGTCGTGACCACCACTGCGGTGGGCGAGTCGCCCGCGGGCCTGCGCGACGCGATTGCTGGCCTGACCGGTGCGATCGACCAGGTGCCCAGCGCGGTCAGCGCGATCAAGATCAAGGGCGAGCGCGCGTATGCCCGCGTCCGCGCCGGCGAGGACGTCGCCCTGGCCGCGCGTCCGGTCACCGTCGCGCGCTTCGATGTCTTGGGCGAGCGGCCGGTCATGGTGGACGGTGTGCCGATGCTCGACGTGGACGTCGAGGTCGAGGTCTCCTCCGGCACGTATGTCCGTGCCCTGGCCCGCGACCTCGGCGCCACCTTGGGCGTCGGGGGGCACCTGACGGCCCTGCGCCGCGCCCGGGTGGGCCGCTTCGACCTCGGCGATGCGCACCCCCTCGCTGCGCTCGAATCCTGCGCCCCTGAGCAGTTGCCGGTCATCCCACTCGCCGACGCTGCGGCGGCGTTCGCGACGCGCCCGGTGGACGCGGACGAGGCGCGGGCGCTGGGATACGGTCAGCGCATCCCGTCGGCGAGCCCGGGGCGAGCAGACCCCGTGGCCGCCATCGGGCCGGACGGCGCCCTGGTCGCGATGCTCGACGAGACACGCGCCATTGCTCAGGCGTATGTCGTGTTCACGCCGGCCAGGTGATGAGGCAGCGCCCGCTTCGGTCCGAAATCGTGTCCCTGGCCGCGTGTTCGTAGAGTTGGCCCGTGCATCGCTGGACCGATCCCGCCGACACGCCCGCGGACCTCAAAGGCTGCGTGGCGACCTTCGGCAACTTCGACGGGGTCCACCGCGGCCACCAAGTCGTCATCGCCACGCTCCGGGCAGAGGCAGCCCGGCGCGGCGTGCCAGCAGTGGCACTGACCTTCGACCCGCATCCGGTCCAGGTTCTGCACCCCGAGCGTGCGCCAGAGTTGATCAGTCCCGCCGGTCTACACGAGCGACTGCTCGAGGAGACCGGGATCGACGGCCTGCTCGTCGTGCCCTTCACGCGGGCCTATGCCCAGCAGAGCGCGGAGGACTTCATCATCTCGACCTTCGTCGACGGTTTGGGGGTGTCGGCCCTTGTCGTCGGCGCCGACACCAAGGGCTTCGGGGTCGGCTACACCGGTGATGTCGATCTGATCCGCGAACTCGGCGACCGTCACGGCTTCGAGGTGATCGTCGTCCAGGATCAAGGCGATGATCGGCGCTGGTCGTCCAGCGCGGTGCGGGAGCATCTGCGTCTTGGCGAGGTGGCTGAGGCAGCCGCCATTCTCGGCCGGCCGCACCGCGTCATCGGCATCGTCGTCCACGGCTACCACCGGGGCCGCGAACTTGGTTATCCCACAGCGAATCTCGAGCGCCGCGCGCGCGGCGTCGTGCCCGCCGATGGGGTGTATGCCGGGTGGCTCACCCGTCTTGATATGGACCCTGCGGACCGTGACTATCGGCTCCCCGCGGCGATCTCGGTCGGCACCAACCCGACCTTCGAGGGCACCGAGCGCACGGTCGAGGCCTATTGCCTGGACCGCACCGATCTCGATCTCTATGGCGAAGAGGTCGCGGTCGACTTCGTGGCACACATCCGGCCGACGCTGAAGTTCGACTCCATCGACGCGCTGCTGGAGGCGATGGCGCAGGACGTAGTCGCGTGTCGATCGATCCTGGCTCC
Organism: Nostocoides sp.; assembly: GCF_035343835.1. Classification (NCBI taxonomy): domain Bacteria; kingdom Bacillati; phylum Actinomycetota; class Actinomycetes; order Micrococcales; family Intrasporangiaceae; genus Nostocoides; species Nostocoides sp. The sequence continues at coordinate 3,897 of NZ_DAOQZV010000179.1, forward strand.
CTGACCCAGAGCACAGACGCTGCGTCGGTGCGGCGCATTTCGGTTGGCAATCTCCTCGCTTCTGTGGCTGAGGTTGGCGCGCGACTCTAGGCTGGCCGATGTGCTTCGCCCCAGGGGTGGCGGCGGGGGCCATCGATCGGGGAGGCATGGATGTCTGGACCACTGACCCGAGTACTCCGGGACGTCGAGCACGAAGGGTTCGCCGGTTGCGCCGCTCACGCCCACGAGCACATTTGTGCTTCCGCCGAACCACCCCGAGTCCTTGGCCGATGAATAGGCCAGCGACACTGGACCGCTCGGGTGCGACGCGCTCGCGGTCCGGAAGCCGGCCGTCCCCTGCTGAATCCGGTCCGGCAGGTGCAAGGTGACGGCGCCGGGCCCCAGCGGCGGTGAGGAGCGTCCGAGGGTGAGGGGCGGCCATACGGCAATCGCGACAAGCAGCACGGCAAGCGTGGCGGCGGCGACGCGGCTTGACGCACACGGTGCCGCCGGATGCCGCGCCCCCACAGGTCCGTGGGCAGGCTCGGCGGTGCGGTAGCCCGGGCGGCGGAGCGCAGGAGAGCCCGAAGCTCCGCGTCGGCGCGGCTCGGGTCGAGGTCGGTGCTCATGTCCAGAAGTACGCTCGCTGACGCGATTCGGTTGGGTCGCGCCCATCAGGCAGCCCCGAAACCCCGGCGGCGCGTTCGGCTGCCAAGCGTCGATCGCGTCTCACTTGACGCCCGCGGGACCGCGGGACGTGATTTCGCCGCCCGAACATGGCACTATCGGCCCAACACCCGCACACCCAACCGCGAAAGTGGTCGCCGATGCCCGCTACCCAGTCCCTCCTGCCTGCCGACGAAGACCTGGACACCACCGCCCTGACCAGCCGCTCGGCGAATGTGGGCGTGCTCTTCCGGGACCGCGTGGCCAAGACCCCCGACAAGGTCGCCTACTGGTATCCGCAGGGCGACGACTACGCCAAGGTGACGTGGAAGCAGGTCAAGGACCGGGTCTTCCCGCTGGCCGCCGGGCTGATCGCACTCGGCGTCGAGCCCGAGGAGCGCGTCGCTCTTGCGTCCGGCACGCGGTATGAGTGGGCGCTCGCCGACCTGGCGAATATGTGCGCGGGATCGACGACCACCACGATCTATCCCTCGACGATCGCCGACGACGTCGCCTTCATCATCTCCGACTCCGGCAGCGTCGTCGTCTTCGCCGAAGACGAATCCCAGGTCGAGAAGCTGCGCAGCATTCGCGACACCATTCCCTCGGTCCGCAAGGTCGTCGTCTTCGATGGTGCGGGCGACGGCGACTGGGTGATCAGCCTGGAGGACCTGGCCCGACTCGGCACCGACCTGCTCGCCGAGAATGCGCGAGCGGTCGACGAACGCATTGATGCCATCGCCTCCGACCAGCTCGCAACGATCATCTACACCTCCGGCACCACCGGCCGGCCCAAGGGCGTGCGGCTGCTGCACAGCGCCTGGACCTACCAGGCCGCCGCCACCGGCGCGATCCGGATTTTGCAGCCGGACGACCTGCAGTATCTGTGGCTGCCGCTGGCCCACGTCTTCGGCAAGCAGTTGCTGACGATTCCGCTGCAGGTCGGTTTCCCGACGGTCATCGACGGCCGCATCGACAAGATCATCGAGAACCTCCCCAAGGTGCAGCCGACCTTCATGGCGGCCGTCCCGCGCATCTTCGAGAAGGTGCACGGCACGATCTCGGTGATGATGGCCAAGGAAGGTGGGGCCAAGGAGAAACTCTTCCACTGGGCCACCGGGGTAGGTTCCAAGGTCTCCGATGCCCAGATCGCGGGCAAGAAGCCGGGGGCTGTCCTCGCCGCTCAGCACAAGGTCGCCGACAAGCTGGTCTTGTCCACGGTGCGCAACCGCTTCGGTGGGAACGTTCGCTTCTTTATCTCCGGCTCGGCAGGGCTCAACCCCGAGGTCGCCCGCTGGTTCCACTCCGTGGGACTTTTGGTCGCCGAAGGCTACGGTCTGACCGAGACGAGCTCCGCGGCATACGTCAATCGGCTGGTGGCCTACAAGATCGGGTCGGTCGGCTGGCCGCTGCCCGGGCTGGAGACGCGGATCGCGGACGACGGCGAGATCCTGCTGCGCGGTGAGGGCATCATGCAGGGGTACCACAACAATCCCGAGGCGACCGCGGAGGTGCTCGACGCGGACGGCTGGTTCCACACCGGCGACATCGGCGAGTTGGACGACCGGGGCTTCCTGAAGATCACCGACCGCAAGAAGGACCTGTTCAAGACCTCGAACGGCAAATACGTCGCGCCGTCGCAGCTGGAGTCGACCTTCAAGGGTCTGTGCCCGTATGTCAGCCAGATCATGGTCCACGGCAACGACCGCAAGTTCGTCAGCGCGCTGATCACCCTGGACCCCGACGGCATCGCCGGTTGGGCGGCTGCGAACGGTCTCGAGGGCAAGTCCTATGAAGAGGTCGTCTCCTCGCCGGCCGCCAAGGAGATGGTCCAGGGCTATGTCGACCAGCTCAACGCCGGCCTCAACCGGTGGGAGCAGGTCAAGGCCTTCACTATTCTCGGCAGCGACTTCTCGGTCGAGGGCGGCGAGCTTACGCCGAGCCTGAAGGTCAAGCGCAAGGTGGTCACCGAGATGTACAAGAAGGACCTGGACTCCTTCTACAACTGATCCACGCTTTCCCCGGATGCGGTGCCGTGACCCTCGGCCGACTGTCGACGTCGGCCGGCGGTCCCGGTTCTCGTCCATATTGCACAACAGAGGTTCCCGTATGCCGTTCCAGCCCCCCGCCCCCACCACCCGTCGCGCCGCCCTCTTGTTGCCGACCCTCGCCCTCGCCGGCGCGGCCCGGCCGGCGTGGGCCGACGACGCC
>NZ_DAOQZV010000180.1:0-6717 GCF_035343835.1 Nostocoides sp.
CCGCGCGGCCCGCGCCGTGGGGTCGGCGTGCGCGACCAACCCGCTCCCGATCGTGCTGCCCTGCCACCGGGTCGTCCCGGCCGACGGGACCCTCGGCAGGTACCGCGGCTGCGCGCCGGCCAAGGCCACCCTGCTTTCCCTCGAGTCTGCCTGATCCGAAACGGGCGCGACCGGCTCGGCGGGTACCCTTGACGGGCCCGAAGCCCGCACGCCGATGATGGACGACTTTGCCGACGACCACCTATGCCGCACCCGCTGCGCCGTCGACGACCCATCAGCCCAAAGGCTTCCGGCCGGACGTCGAGGGCCTGCGCGCGATTGCGGTCGGCACCGTGCTGTGGTTTCACGCCGGCCTAAGCGGGCTGACCGGAGGCTTCGCCGGTGTCGACATCTTTTTCGTGATCTCGGGCTTCCTGATCACCGGGCAGATCACCCGTGAGGTCGAGCGCACCGGGCGGATCTCGCTGGTCGGGTTCTACGCCCGCCGCGCCAAACGACTCTTCCCCGCAGCCGCGACGGTCCTGGTCACCACCACCTTGCTGACCTGGATCGTCCTGCCGAAGATCAGCTGGCGCGACTTCGGCTGGGATATCACCTCGGCCGCGGCCTATGTCGTCAACTGGCGCCTGGCCGCCCGGTCCGTCGACTACCTCGCGGAGGACACCACCGCCTCTCCGGTCCAGCACTTCTGGAGCCTGGCGGTGGAGGAGCAGTTCTACATCATCTGGCCGATCCTGCTGCTCCTGCTGGCTCTGCTCATCCGCACCCGCCGGTTGCCGATCCGCCCGACCCTGGCCATCGGCCTCGCCGCAATCGTGATTCCCACCCTCGCCTGGTCCATCCATCTCACTGCGACCGACCCGGCCCGCGCGTATTTCGTCACCACCACCCGGTTGTGGGAGTTGGGCGTCGGCGCGCTCGTCGCCGTCGGGACGACCGTATGGGCGCGCCTGCGCCCCCCGATTGCAGCCGCCATCGCGTGGGGCGGCCTCGCTGTGATCGCGGTCGGGTTGTTCACGCAGTCCACCAGGACGCCGTGGCCGGGCTCCGCGGCCCTGATCCCCGTGCTCGGTGCGGCGGCCGTCATTCTCGGTGGCCAGAGCGCAGGCGCCCTCGGTCCGGTGCGTCTGCTCGGCGTCCGGCCGATGGTCTGGATCGGCGGCCTGTCCTATTCCCTCTATCTCTGGCACTGGCCGCTCGTCGTGGCCGCCAAACAGGCCTGGCACGGCCTGACCTGGTGGCAGGGCGTCGCGGTGGTGACGGCCAGCGTCATACCGGCGTGGTTGACGCACAAGCTGATCGAGAACCCGCTGCGCTTTCACCCATGGGTCGTCGCCAGCTCCCGCAATGCCCTCGTGCTGGGCCTGATCTGCTCGCTGGTCGGCGCTGCCTGCGGGGCCGCCCTCGCGTTCGCCGGCCGGTCGAGCGGCTTCACGACCATCGACGAGGCATCCGCACCCGCCGGCACCTTCGGCGCGCAGATCCTCGGCAACGGCGCCGAACCGGCCAAGGTCACCATCGACATGCATCCCGAAGCGATGACCCCGGACCCGCTCAAGGCGACCGCCGACGCGCCCACCCTCTATGCCGACGACTGCCAGACCGAACAGACGACCACCGACGTCTTCACGTGCACCTACGGCGCCAAAGCGTCCTCGAAGGTGATCGCCCTGGTCGGTGATTCCAAGAGCGCGCAATGGTTCCCGGCCCTAGAGAAGTTCGCCACGACGCACGGCTGGACCATCACGACCTATCTGAAGTCGTCGTGCCCGTGGAGCTCCGCGCTCATCTACGGCGGCCAGGACCCCAGCCATCGCTACACGATCTGCAAGCAGTGGGGTGCCAAGGTCCTCGATCGCCTCACCGGGCCCGAGAAGCCCACCGTCATCGTCACCTCCGGCATCCGCGGCACCGCCTTCACCCCCAGCGGCACCGAGGACCGCGCGACCATGGTCGCCGGCTACGCCGACTATTGGTCGGCGATGGGCACGATCGGGGTACCGGTCATTGTCCTCAATGACACCCCCCAGCCCGGCAAGGTCGTCTATGAGTGCGTTCTGGACCACCCCGCTGACTTCATGACCGCGTGCAAGGGCCGGTTCAACGACGGCTCGGGTGGCGCGGCTCTGCGCGCGGCTGTCACCGACGTGCCGACCGCTCGGCTGATCGACATGAACCCGTGGATCTGCCCGCAGAAGCAGTGCTGGCCGGTGATCGGCAATGTCCTCGTCTGGCGGCAGGGGTCCCACATCACCGCGACGTATGCCGCGTCCCTGAGCGCCGTGATCGACCGCAAACTCGCGGCGGCCCTCCACGAACTCGGCGTCGCCACCAGCTGACCCCCTTCGCCGATCGGGGGTTGTCGGTGGGCCGTGCAAGGCTGTGCCTGCCATGACCGATGACGTCCTGTCCCGATTCTCCGCGGCGACCCAAGCGTGGTTCCGCGGATCCTTCGCCGAGCCGACGAGTGCCCAGGCCGGCGCTTGGTCCGCGATCAGCTCAAGGCGCGACGCGCTCGTGGTCGCCCCCACCGGCTCGGGCAAGACCCTGTCGGCCTTCCTCTGGGCGCTCGACGGGCTCGTGCGGCAACCGGCGCCCGAGGATCCCCTGCGCCGGTGCCGCGTCGTCTACGTCTCGCCGATGAAGGCGCTGGCCGTCGACGTCGAGCGCAACCTGCGGGCGCCCCTGGTCGGCATCGGCCACGCCGCTGCCCGCCTCGGTGTGCCGGTCCCCGACGTCGGCGTGGCCGTCCGCTCCGGAGACACTCCCGCGGCCGAACGCCGAGCCTTCGCCCGGACCCCCAGCGACATCCTGATCACCACCCCCGAATCCCTTTTCCTGCTGCTCACCTCCAACGCGCGGGCGGCGCTGGCCGGGGTCGAGACGGTGATCCTGGACGAGATCCACGCCGTGGCGGCCACCAAGCGCGGCGCCCACCTAGCGCTCTCGCTGGAGCGCCTGGACGCCCTGTTGCCGAAGCCGGCCCAGCGCATCGGGCTCTCCGCCACCGTCCGGCCGGTCGAGGAGGTCGCGCGCTTTCTCAGCGGCGGTCGCCCCGTCGAGATCGTCCAGCCGCCCGCGACCAAGGCCTGGGATCTCGAGGTCGTCGTGCCTGTGCCGGACATGGGCGAGCTGGGCGCGGTCAGCGGCGACCTCTCCGGAGCCGCCTCCGGACCCGAGCGGCGCACCTCGATCTGGCCGCACGTCGAGGAACGCATTGTCGACCTCGTGGCACAGCAGCGCTCCACGCTGATCTTCGCCAACTCCCGCCGGCTGGCCGAGCGGCTGACAGCGCGACTGAACGAGATCTGGGAGGGGCGCCTAGCCGAGGCTGCCGATGACGCGTCGCTGCTCGATGTCCCGGCGGCCGAGCTCGGCGCCCACCGAGCCGACCGGCCGCGCCCGGCACGCACCCCTGCCCAGGTGATGGCTCAGGCCGGCGCCAGCGGCGGCGCGCCGGCGGTGCTCGCCCGAGCCCATCACGGCTCGGTGAGCAAGGAGCAGCGGCTCGATATCGAGGAAGCCCTCAAGGCCGGCCGGCTCCCGGCAGTCGTCGCGACCAGTTCCCTCGAACTCGGCATCGACATGGGCGCGGTCGATCTGGTCATCCAGGTCGAATCCCCGCCGAGCGTGGCCTCAGGCCTGCAGCGCGTCGGGCGGGCCGGGCATCAGGTGGGCGCGGTCTCGGCCGGAGTCTTTTTCCCCAAGTACCGCGGCGATCTGGTCCAGACGGCCGTCGTCGTGGAACGCATGCGCGCGGGCGCGATCGAGGAGTTGAGGATCCCGGCCAATCCGATCGACGTGCTCGCCCAACAAATCGTCGCGATGACCGCGATGGACACCTGGTCGGTCCCCGACCTGTATGCCCTGGTCCGCCGAGCCGCGCCCTATGCCGGTCTCTCACGCACGGTTCTCGATGCCGTTCTGGACATGCTCGCCGGACGCTATCCCAGCGACGAGTTCGCCGAGTTGCGGCCGCGAATCACCTGGGATCGCCTCGCCGACGAGATCACGGCCCGGCGCGGTGGCCAGCATCTGGCCGTCACCAGCGGCGGCACAATTCCCGACCGCGGGCTCTTCGGCGTCTTCCTCGCCGGCGACGGCGCCGGGCGACGGGTCGGCGAACTCGACGAAGAGATGGTCTACGAATCCCGAGTCGGGGATGTCTTCACGCTGGGCACCTCCAGCTGGCGGATCGAGGAGATCACGCACGACCAAGTGCTCGTCACCCCCGCGCCCGGTGAGCCGGGGCGCTTGCCGTTCTGGAAGGGCGAGACGCAAGGGCGCCCCGTCGAGCTCGGCACCGCGCTCGGCGCCTTCGTCCGCGAACTCGCCCACGCGGCGGCCGACGACGGCCTGGCGCGTGCCCAGGCCGCCGGACTCGATCCGTGGGCAGCCGACAACCTGATCGCCTACCTGGCCGAGCAACGCGCGGCAACCGGGGTGGTCCCCAGCGATACGACAATCGTCATCGAACGCTTCCGTGACGAGATCGGCGACTGGCGGGTCGCTCTGCACTCCCCGTTCGGCATGCCCGTGCACGCGCCCTGGGCGTTGTGCATCGCGGCACGCATGCGCGAGCGCTTCGGGGTGGACGTCCAGGCGATGGCCGCCGATGACGGAATCGTCCTGCGCCTGCCCGATGTCGAGTTCGACGACGGCGCCGACGCCGGGGCTGAGCTCGGCAGCCTGCTCCTCCTCGATCCGGACGACATCGACGCGCTCGTCACCGCCCAATTGCCGGGCTCGGCACTCTTCGCCTCGCGCTTTCGCGAATGCGCGGCCCGCGCATTGCTCCTGCCTCGCCGCCGGCCGGGGGTGCGCCAACCGCTGTGGCAGCAACGCCAGCGCGCGGCATCCCTGCTGCAGGTCGCCAGCAACTACCCCGACTTCCCCATCGTGCTCGAGACCGTTCGCGAGTGCCTGCAGGACGTCTACGACGTGCCCGGGCTGGTCGCGCTGATGAAGCGGATCGCCGCCCGCAAGGTCGGCACCGTCGACGTCCTCTCCGACGCACCCTCGCCCTTCGCGCGGTCGCTGATGTTCGGCTATGTCGCCCAATATCTGTATGAAGGCGACTCGCCCCTGGCCGAACGCCGGGCCGCCGCACTGGCCCTCGATCCCACCCTGCTTGCCGAGTTGCTCGGCCGGGGCGAAGGCCTGGCGCTTCGCGAGTTGCTCGACCTCGGTGCGATCACGCGCACGGCCGCCGAACTCCAACGACTGTTGCCCGAACGGCAGGCCCGCGACGCGCCCGAGATCACCGACCTCTTGCGCGTGCTCGGGCCCCTGACCCAAAGCGATATCGAGGTCCGCACGGTCGAGGAGATCCGCGGTCACGTCGGCCTGATCCTCGCCGAGTTGAGCGCGACCCGGCAGGTCATCGAGGTGCGGATGGCCGGTGAATCACGGTATGCCGTGGCTCAGGACGCCGCCCGGCTGCGCGACGCGTTGGGCGTGGCACTGCCGGTAGGCCTGCCGGCCGCCTTCCTCGAACCCGTCGCCGATCCCCTCGGCGAGCTCGTGGCTCGTTATGCACGCACGCACACGCCCTTCCTTCTCGCCGATCTGGCCCGCGATCTCGGCATCGGAACCGCCGTCGCGCATGACGCCCTGCGCCGGCTGCTCTCCACCGGCCGAGTCACCGAAGGCGAGTTCCTCCCCATGGGCGCCGGGACGGAGTTCTGCGATGCGGAGGTGCTGCGGCTGATCCGGCGCCGCTCGCTCGCCGGCCTGCGCGCCGAGGTGGAGCCGGTCCCGACCGCGCAGTACGCCCGCTTTCTGCCCACCTGGCAGGGCATCCGTGGACCCCTGCGCGGCACCGATGGCGTCCTGCGGGCCGTCGAACAACTCAGCGGGGCGATCGTGCCGGCGAGCGCGGTCGAGTCGCTGATCCTGCCGGTCCGAGTCAGCGGTTACCAGCCGGCCGCCCTCGACGAACTGCTCGCGACCGGCGAGATCTGCTGGCAGGGCCACGGCAGCCTGCCGGGCGACGATGGCTGGATCTCGCTCCACCTTTCCGAGAGTGCGCCGCTGACCCTGCAGCCACCGGGCGAGGTCACCGACCCGCGGGCACTGATGCTGCTGGAGGCCTTCGCACCCGGAGGTGCCTACTTCCTTCGCGGCCTATCCGCGGCAGCACCGTTGCCCGACGAGGCCGAAGCCGTGGCGGCGCTGTGGGCGTTGGTGTGGGCCGGCGTGGTCACCGGCGACACTTTCGCGCCGGTGCGCGGGCTGCTGACTTCCAACCGGGGCGCGCACAAGCATCAGCGTCGGGCACCGCGCGCGACGCGCTACGGCCGACGCGGTTCGCTTGCCGGCATGCGGCCCGCGCTGAGTCGTGCGGTGGGCACGCTAGGCACGCCGCCGACCGCGGTCGGTCGCTGGTCTCTCGTGCCCGAACTCGACCTCGACGCAACCGCGCGTGCCGTGACACGCGCGGAGGTGCTGCTCGATCGCTATGGGGTGGTCACCCGATCGGTCATCGCGGCCGAGGAGGTGCCCGGCGGGTTCGCGGCGATCTATCGCGTGTTGGCCGCAGCCGAGGAGTCCGGACGGTTGCGGCGCGGCTACTTCGTCGAATCGCTCGGCGCCGCCCAGTTCGCCACGACCGGAGCCGTCGACGCGCTGCGCCAGGCCACCGGCCGGCCCGGTAGCGAGACCGGGGCCGAGGCACGCGACGCATCAGCGGTCGCACGCGATCGCACGAACCCGGCG
>NZ_DAOQZV010000181.1:0-6693 GCF_035343835.1 Nostocoides sp.
CTCACGCCGGAGCGCTTCGCGCCAGCGCGGCACCGGTTGGCCGGCCTCCGCGAGTAGCCGACGGGCCCGGACCCGGGATCGAAAGATCCCGAGGATGCCCAGGGCATAGCACGGCAGCTGGATCGCCATCGCGACCCGGAACTGATCGAGCGTGTATGCCGAACCTTTCGACTGCACGTCGAGCAGCACCCCGATCAGCAGCGTCACGATGATGCACGCGCTGAAGCCACCGATATTGACCGCGCTGTTGGCTACCCCGAGCCGGTGGCGCGGGTTGAAGGTCCGCGCGAAGTCGAAGCCGATCGCCGAGCCAGGCCCGCCAAGGGCAAGACCTGCGCAGAGGACCGTCAACAGCCATAGCGGCGCCGGGCCGGGCCAGCACAGGACGGCGATCCAGGGCACCACGCCGGCGGCGACCATGGCGAGCACGAGATTGCTGCGGCGTAAGGGATGGCGCTGGACGAGCAGGCCCAGCACCGGGCCGGCGATCGCCCCGACGATGGCCAGCAAAGTGATGAGTGCGCTGGCCTGGGCCGGGCTGCGGCCTTCGCCCTGCGTCAGATAGGGAAAGCCCCACATCAGGCCGAAGACCATCGGGGCGAAGCTGGTCGTCCAGTGCGTCCACAGGCCGAGCCGGGTGCCGGGGTGGCGAAAGGCGGCGCCGAGATTGCTGCGCAGCGTGCGCAGGCCCGGCCTGGACTGGGCCTTCTCGAAGCCCGGGGGCACATCGCGCAGGAGCAAGGCGGCAGCGAGCGAGGCGGCGAGGGTCAGGACGGCGACGGCGAGGAAGGCCGGCGCCCATCCGCGGGCACCGAGCAGCCAGACGAAGGGGATCGCGCTGGCGATCTGACCGGCCTGGCCACTGAGCCCGACGAGCTGAGTGACGATCGGGACCCGACCGGGCGGGAACCAGTTGGGCAGCAGCCGGATGACGCTGGCGAAGATGAACGCGTCGCCGGCGCCGAGCACGGCTCGGGCGGGGATGGCGACGGAAACCGACTCCGTCAGGGCCATGACCACCTGCGCCACGCCCATGACGGCCAAACCGGTGGTGATCATCCGGCGCGGCCCGAAGCGATCCAGCATCAACCCGCCAGGGATCTGCATCGCGGTGTAGACGATCAACTGGACGACGACGAAGGTCGCAATGATGCTCGCCCGAGCACCGAAGTGATCGACGGCCTGGATGCCCGCGACACCGAGGGTGGTGCGGCCCAGGACAGCAACGGCATACGCCCCCACGCCGAGAGCGAAGATGAACCAGGCGAGGCGCCCGCCCGGCGGCACGCGCGTGGTGGGGACGGACATCGCCCGTCATCCTCCCACGCCCGCGCCGCCGGGCGCGACGGATCAGAAGTCGATCCGCCAGGTGCCGCGACCGTGGGTGCCGATGACGACAGCCTGCGCACCCGGGACGGGCCGGACACTGTTGGCCGAGGAGTTCGGCAGGCCGGGTGCCCGGCGCCACATGGTCGGCGCGGACGTGGTGGCGAGGAAGACGCCGACGTCGGTGCCGAGCACCAGGTTGCCGCCGACGATGGCCAGGGCATCACCGGGCGCGTCCGGCAGGTTGCCGGAGATATTGCGCCAGGTGCGGCCACCATTGGTCGACTCGAAGACCACGCCCTCGCCGCCACCGGGGATCCACCGACGCGAGTAGCCGTTGTAGACGGCATAGACATGGGCCGGGTTCGCCGGGTCGACGGTCAAACCAGCGACGAAACGGTTGGGCAGGACCGGCGAGGTGATCCGATGCCAGCTACCGCCGTAGTTCGTGTCGATGCCGGTGGCGAAGGTCGGGCTGGGGCTGGCGATCCCGTCGATCCAGCCGGCATAGATGGTCGCGCCATGGGCGGCGAGGGCCGTGCCCATCCGTGACAGGCCGGCGCCATCGGTGCCGAAGGTGTGCACCGGCTTCCAGTCGCAGGTCGTGCCAGAGCAGGTGGTCGCCCATCCCTTCGTGGTGCGCCAGACCTTCGTGCCCGCGGCCACCCACGTGTTGGTGTTCTTCACATCGGCCTGGAAGGGCGCAATGAAACGTGCGCCCGGGTCGCAGTTGGCCCCCTTGTAGCCGCCGCAGACCGGGGAGATCGTCGTGAAGCTGTGGCCGCCGTCGGTCGTGGAGTACATCAGCAGGCCGACGTACTCACCGACCGCACGATTGGCATTGGCCGGGTCGACGAGGACATAGCCACCGTCGCCACCGGCCGGCTCGATGGGGGTGCCTCCGGGCTTGATCAGCGAGGTGCCGTTGTCCTGCAACCCGCCCCAGTAGGCCGTCCCCAGCCCCATCTTGCCCGCGGCGGCGTCGTAGTACTGCAGGGTGCGCAAGGTGGCGTTGAGGCTGGTCCAGGAACCGGATCCGACCTTGGACATCGGGCGGGAGAAGACGCCGCCATCGTTACCGATGACGACCTTCCCGCCCGCGATGGCGACGGCGTGTTGGTCGGGGTGGGTGGTCTTCGGGCAGGCGTCACCGCAGGCCAAACCGTAGTTCCAGTAGGGGCTGATCGTGGTGAACGTGGCTCCGCCGTCCCGGCTCTCGTAGACCTCCTCGAGCCCGACGTAGATGTGTTTGGCATCGGCGGGATCGACGGTGAGGAACTGGTTGTACCAAGCCTGGATGCCCGGGTGGTAGCCCTCGAAGGTCAGCGCCGAGCCGGTTTTCATCAGCGAGTCGGCATCGGCGATCTTGCGCCAGGGACCGGCGGGGTTTCCGGTCGCGGAGACATAGACCCCCTGCAGCACCGAGTCCTCGCCGGCGAGCAAAGCCTCGGGCGACTGCACAACGGCATACAGGCGATCGCCCTTCGTCGAATAGGCGAAGGTCGTGCGCCCGATGTCCCCCGCGTCGATGGCGCCCCCGGGGGTGATTCTGGCGAAGCTGCCCCTGGCACCGCCCGTGCGGGAGAGATAGAAGCCGTTGTAGGACGACCCATTGCGCCAGCCGAGAACGGCCAGCACTTGCTTGCCCCCGCTCCCTGGCCGCACGACCACATCGGTGATGAAGGAGGTCGCGTAGGGCGAACCGGTGGGGTTCGGGTCGGGCTTGAGGATCAGTTGCCAGGCGCCCGCGGCACTCGTGCTCGAATGCCGGTAGAGGCCCTGACTGGTGGCCGCGTAGACGGTCCCCATGCCGTCGTCCACGATCCGGAAAACTTGGTGGTTCATCAACTCCGAGCCCCCGACCCGGCTGAAACTCGAGCCCCCATTGGTCGAGCGGTAGATCCCCACGCCGAGGTAGGAGTCGGAGTTCGTGTTGGCCTCACCGGTGCCGACCCACAAGGCCTTGTCCGTGGTGATCGTCAGCGTGCCGATCGAGAGCGTCGGCTTGTGATCCCAGATCGAGACCCAGTGGCGGCCGCCGTCGGTGGAGCGCCAGACGCCGCCATCGGCCGCGCCGGCATACATGGTCGAGCCGGAGACGGCCAGCGAGGTCGTCCGGCCGGCGACGCGCTGGAAGCCCGAGCCGAGGTTGGACCAAACCGGGTCGGTATAGCCGGCCGGCTCGGGGTTCATGCCGGTCGTGGTGAGCTCGGTCGACCGGGCACGAGCCTGCGGCATCCGTTGTGCCGCAGCGCGAGCCGCGATGAGTGCAGCCGCGGACACCGTGTCGGCGGGCAGGCTGCGCTGCTGCGCATACTGCTCGGCCATGTCGGCGACCTCGAGGGCGTCCTCGCCGTCGCCTTCTTCCCGCTGCGCGGGGTTGGGCAGTTGATGGGTCTGCAATTGTGCCCAATGGGGCGTGGGTGCCGGGGTGCTCGCGGTGGCGGCAGTGACGCCCGCCAGAGTGAGGGCCAAGGCAACAGCGGAAATGCGGTGCACTGTGGTCATGCGCGTTTGCCTCCGTCAAGGTCGGCCGGACCATCCGGTCGACCGCCATCCGCCAACCTCCCACCGCTCGGATCGCGCGTAAAGACCCCTGTGCCACGGCGTGCGCCGAACGGTCAGCGTGCGTCCGGCCCGTCCGCCTGGTGCTCCTGCGCCCGTGCCCGTGCCGCGAGGACAGCGTCGCGGCGTTCGTCGCGGTCGAGCCAGGTGCAGATGCAGATCTCATTGCCCTCGGGGTCGGCGAGCACCCAGAAGGAGGGCGCATATTCGGTGCTCAGCAGGCGGCCACCCGTGGCCAGGCCGGCGTCGATGCGCGTCTGCGCCTGCTCGTGCGGCACGGTGATGTCGAAATGAATCCGATTGCGTTGCGGCCGTGGATGATCCATCGCTTGGAACCACACCGACGGCCCGTGGTCTCGCGGGTCGACCAAGTCGCCGTTAGGGCCGTCGACATAGTCCAGGACGGCGCGCCAGAAGGGCTTGATGCGGTCTTCGTCGAGAGTGTCGAGGGCCAGTTCGAGCCGCTGGACGTGCGGCCCGGGTCCCTGGCCGCCGGGGTGGTAGCCGTGCTCGCGTAGTCGGGCGGTAATCGCCTGAGCCGCGTCGACCTCCGGCTGCTCCACCCAGCCGGTCGCCGGGTCCTGGATCCGCAGCCGTATGCCGTCCGGCCGGATATCGATGCCGAGCCCGGCATCGCCGGGAGCGGCCGGGCCCGCGATCGTCGCGATGCCGATCGCCTCGCTGATCCCCTGTGCCGGCACCCTGGTCTCGAAGCCGCCGAGGATGAACTGCCAGCCGGCCTCGACCACCGCCTCGCTGGCCGCGCGTCGTGACATCTTGGGTTGCTCAGTCATTACTCGAACCTAACCCGTGGCGATGGCCGCATCCGTGCGAGCGAGCGAACAGAACGCGAACAGCCCGGCCGACGCCGACGGCCCCCGACGCACGGTGCGTCGGGGGCCGTCGAGATTCGCCGCCCGGCACGTGCCGGCGGCGAAGATGGTCGGATCAGTGGCCGTGGCCGTGCCCGTGACCGGCCGCGGGAGCGGGCTCCTCTTCCTTCTTCTCGACCACCAGGGTGTCGGTGGTCAGGACCATCGAGGCGATCGACGCGGCATTGCGCAGCGCCGAGCGGGTGACCTTGACCGGGTCGAGCACGCCGGCGGCGACCAGGTCGACATACGCGCCGGTCGCGGCGTTGAGGCCCTGACCGATCGGCAGGTCGGCAACCTTGGAGACGGCGACATAGCCCTCCAGGCCGGCGTTCTCGGCGATCCAGCGCAGCGGCTCGGCCGCGGCCTTGCGCACGATGTTGGCGCCGGTGAGCTCGTCACCGGTCAGGCCGAGGTCGTCGAGCGCCGGAAGCGCGTGGACGAGAGCGGTGCCGCCACCGGCGACGATGCCCTCCTCGATCGCCGCACGGGTGGCGGAGATCGCGTCCTCGATGCGGTGCTTCTTCTCCTTCAGCTCCACCTCGGTGTGCGCGCCGACCTTGATCACACAGACGCCACCGGCGAGCTTGGCGAGGCGCTCCTGGAGCTTCTCGCGGTCCCAGTCGGAGTCGGTCTTCTCGATTTCGGCCTTGATCGTGTTGATCCGGCCGGTGACCTCGTCGGGCGAACCGGCGCCGTCGACGACCGTGGTGTTGTCCTTGGTCACGACGATGCGACGGGCCTGACCGAGCAGGTCGAGACCGGTCTGGTCGAGCTTGAGGCCGACCTCCTCGGAGATGACCTGACCGCCGGTGAGAATCGCGAGGTCCTGCAGCATCGCCTTGCGACGGTCACCGAAGCCGGGGGCCTTGACGGCGACCGCGTTGAAGGTGCCGCGCAGCTTGTTGACGACCAGGGTGGAGAGCGCTTCGCCGTCGACGTCCTCGGCGATGATGGCCAGCGGCTTGCCGGTCTTCATGACCTTCTCCAGCACGGGGAGCAGGTCGGCGATGGTGGAGATCTTGCCCTGGTTGATCAGGATGTAGGCGTCTTCGAGGACGGCCTCCATGCGCTCGGGGTCGCTGATCATGTAGGGGCTGATGTAGCCCTTGTCGAACTGCATACCCTCGGTGAACTCCAGGACGGTCTCGGCGGTCGAGGACTCCTCGACGGTGATGACACCGTCCTTGCCGACCTTGTCGAAGGCGTCGGCGATGATCCCGCCGATGGTGGCGTCCTGCGCCGAGAGCGCGGCGACGGAGGCGATTTCGTCCTTGCCGCCGACCTCGCGGGCGTTGTCGAGCAGGCGGGCGTTCAGCGCCTCGACGGCGGCGTCGATGCCGCGCTTGAGGGAGGCGGGGGCGGCGCCGGCCGCGACATTGCGCAGGCCTTCCTTGACCATCGCCTGGGCGAGTACGGTCGCGGTGGTGGTGCCGTCGCCGGCGACGTCATTGGTCTTGGTGGCGACCTCCTTGGCGAGCTGTGCGCCGAGGTTCTCGTATGGGTCGTCCAGCTCGACCTCGCGGGCGATGGTGACACCGTCATTGGTGATGGTGGGGGCGCCCCACTTCTTGTCGATCACGACATTGCGGCCCTTGGGGCCGAGGGTGACCTTGACGGCATTGGCGAGGGCGTCGACGCCCCGCTCCAGGGAGTGCCGGGCGGAGTCGTTGAACTCCAGTTGCTTGGCCATGACTGTCCTTCGTCGGTATGCCGATGACTCACCCGGGCGGGCGGCTCGGCGGTGTTGGTTGCTAGGGGATGCGCGACGCGCCCCGGCCGGGCCCCACCTAGGCGAGGGCGGCGCGGGGCGCGGTCACGGCATACGGGAATGCTGTGGGCTGGGGTCAGCCGACGACGGCGAGGACGTCACGCGCGGAGAGGATGAGGTACTCCTCGCCGCCGTGCTTGATCTCGGTGCCGCCGTACT
>NZ_DAOQZV010000182.1:0-6622 GCF_035343835.1 Nostocoides sp.
CCCGAGCAGCGCCGCGCCCGCCGGGTCCGCCCGCCGCACCACGGGCCAGGCCGTATGCAGTGTCGTCGCCAGCGCGCCGGCCACCAGCACCAGCCCCACCACGCCGATCGGAGTGGCCAGATGCGCCGTCGCGTCACCGAAGGGGACAAACGGAATCCCCAAGCTGACCGAATTGGTCAGCCGTTCGGGGGCCCAGAGCGCGAGGCCGGTCACTGCGAGCCCGGCCGCCCAGATCAGGACGTGCCCTAGCGCGCCACGCGTGGCCGACGCCCCCGTCGCCGGGCCGATTGCCCGGATCAGCAGCGCCAGCACGATCCCCCCGATCGCGTTGAGCCAGAAGATCATCCGCCAGTCGGAGACCGCCAGGACGAGGGCGCCGAGGACCGGCCCGAGGACCGAGCCCAGCTCTTGAACGGCCCCGACCACCCCGAGCGGCAGGCCTCGGCGATCCTCGGGCCAGAGGGCGGCGACGATGGACAGGGTCGCCGGCACCAGGCCGCCGCCGCCGACCCCCTGGATGACCCGGCCGGTGACGAGGACCGACAGCTCCGAGGCGAGGGCCGTGATGCCCGAGCCGACGACGAAGATCGCCAGGCAACCGAGCAGCACGCGTTGGCGATCGATGAGGTCGGCCAGCCGGCCGATCAACGGCAGGACCGCGACATAACCCAGGAGGAAGCCGCTGATGATGGGCGCCGCACGTTGGAGGTTCTCGATGCCGAGCCCGACGCCTTGCATCATGTCGGTCAGCGCGAGCACCACGACATAGGTGTCGGCAGCGGCCAACGCCACGGCGATCGAGGCAAAGGTGAGCAGCGTGCGGGCCCGGTGCGGGCCGGGCACCGCGGGCAGCGGGGGGTCAGGGCCGGGGGATGTCAATGCTCTTGCCGTAGTCGGTCAGGACGACCGAATAGGTCGAGCTGATCCCCTCGTAGAAGTTGCCGGTGACCTTGGCCTGCCGCAACTGCCCGGACGCGGGTTCGATCCCGAAGACGGCGTCGAAGGTCGTGCCGTCCTTGCCCAGGCGCAGCAGCGCCTTGATGAGGGAGCCTGGGAGCTGGGCGGCATAGGTCTGCAGGACTTCCTTGCCGTAGCGCTGTTCGCCCGTGGCCCGTGCATCGGTGGCTTTGGCGAGCATCTGACTGAGGCCGGTCGCTGGGTCGAAGAAGGAGCTCGGGGTCGGGGCGCCCAGGTCCGCCAGGTCGACGGGCGCGAGCTTGGGCGTGAAGAGCGACATCCAGGACTTCGCGCCGATGCTGACCATGTCGACGGTGGCGGGCGTGCCGTTGACCACCGCGGTGACCTGGCCCTTGAACTTGGGGGTGGTGGCGTCGATGATGCCGGTGCCTTTGGCGCCTTTGACACCGTTGTGGCCCGAGGGGATGTCGATGCTCGAGGCCAGGTCGATGGTCACCGCCTTGGCGGTGTCGAAGGTCGTCTTGGCCTTGGCGAGGGCTGCCGTCGGATCCTGCGGCTTGCTCTCCCCCGTGCAGGCCGAGAGCGCGATGGGCAGGCTGATCAGGGCAGCCAGGAGGGAGCGACGGCGCATGGGCAGGACGATACCGGCCACCACCGTCAACGACATCTAGGCTGGCTGGCCATGAGCCCCGTTGCCGAGCCCCGCCATCAACTCGTGCTGCTGCGCCATGGCGAGACGGAGTGGTCGCGGACCGGACGGCATACGGGGCTGACCGATCTGCCGCTCACCGAGCGCGGCATCGCCGGCGCGCGCGCCGTCGGCACCCTGCTGCGCGGCCGGGAGTTCGCGCTGGTGCTCGCCTCCCCCTTGCAGCGAGCTCGGCGCACCGCCGAGCTCGCCGGGCTGACGCCCGAGATCGAGCCCAACCTCCTGGAGTGGGACTACGGCGCGGCCGAGGGGCTGACCACCGCGGAGATCCGCGCGCAACGAGGTGCCACCTGGACGGTCTTCGGCGACGGCGTCACCCCGGGGGCCACCCCGGGCGAAACCCTCGAGGAAGTCGCCGCCCGCGCCTCCCGCGTGCTGGCGCACATCGACGGCGCGCTGCGAACAGGGGATGTCGCGCTCGTCGGCCACGGTCATGCGTTGCGCATCCTCACGGCCGTCTACCTGCGCCAAGAGTTGCGCTTTGCCGCGCAACTCCCCTTGGAAGCCGGCGCTGTCAGCATCCTCGGCTGGGAGAAGGAACTGCCGGCGATCCTGGCGTGGAATCGCCTGCCGGATCTCGATCCGGCATGACACCCCGGGCCGTGGGCGGGCAGGCAACCCCCACCCGGCGACGAGCTGGCCGCGGCGCTCGACCCGGCCCCGGCGGGACGGCGAGCGATGAGGACCTCCTGGCCGGTTTCCTCAACGGACTCGACGCGGATGCCCTTCGCGGGCTGCTGCGGGAGTTCGCGACGGACGCGGGCATCCGGCGGGCGTTGCTCGTGCGCGCGGCAGCGTCGGTCGGCACCGACGCCGATCTGGCCGCGACGTTGACGGCGAGCGTCAAGGCGACGCTGACACTGCCGCGCCGGCTCGATCGGCGACAGAGCACCGCCTATGCCGCTGCCGCCGCCGCGCTGCTCGACGAGCTCGAAGGACACCTGGCTGCCGGCCGGGCCGATGCCACGCGGGAGCCGTTGCAGGAAGCCGCCGTCCGGCTGCGCAAAGTGGTCATGAACGTCTACGACGACGCGGGCCTGATGGGTGCCTGTTGCCAGCGGGCCGCCGATCTGCATGTCCGCGCGTGCCGCGAGGGTGCGCCCAACGTCCTGCGGCTCGCGAAGTGGCTCGCGTCCTTCCGCACCTCGAGCCCCGGGTGGCCTCGCACCGACCTCGCCTCCTATGCCGACCTCTTCGATGAGCGCGCCATGGCGGCCTACCGCGCGGGGATCGACGCATATGCCGTTCGGCTCTCCGGCGCGCGGGAGTGGGATCGCCGCATGCTCCACCAACTCCAAGTCGAGCTCGCCGATCACGACGGTGATGTGGATGGGGCGATCGCGATCCTCCGCAGCAGGGAGCATCCCGCTTATGACGAGATACTCGAGCGCCTCGACGCGGCAGGCCGAACGGACGACGCCCTGGCGCTTGTCGATCAAGCGGTGAGGGCAGAGCGGTATTCGGCGCGGGCCCAGCTTCGCGGTCATTGGCTGAGCCCGGATGCGGTCTCGGACCACTATCTCGCGGCCGGCCGGGTCGATGATGCCCTGGCGTTTGCCCGGACCCTACTTGTCAAGGACCCGTCCACCACCAGCCTCGCCCACCTCCTGCGGGTAGGCAGTGAGACCGGAACCGCTGCGGCCCAAAAGAATTGGGCGACATCATGGGCCCGTGACCGAGCGAGCAGGTCATCGGGCGATGTGCTCATCGACTGGGCCTTGGCGGCCGGTGATCTCGAAGAGGCGCGAGCGGTAGCCCTCGAGTTCGGCGCGGGTGCCCAATGGTCGCAACTGTCCACTGCGCTCGAAGAGACGTACCCCAAGGATGCTGCCGACCTCCACCGCCCCAGGCTGGCCGACGACCTGCGCTACCCAGATACGCGGACATATCCGGAGATCGCCGAACGCTTGGCGACGATGCTTCAGTTGTATGCCCGCGCCGGGCTCGCTGACGAGTTCATCGCCGAGATCCGCGGCATCCGCGCGCAGTACGCCAATCGTCCGTCGCTGCAGCTGGCCATGGATGCGGCTGCGCTCCCCCGCTGATCGACCGGGCAAGCGCCCTACCGTGCAGAAGGTGGGGTAATCACGCCACCTACTTCAGGGAGAGCGTCTGCGGGTGAGCGGCCTCACCACGCGCCGGCATCACCGGGCGCGCGGCGAGAGCAGGCCGAGTGCGTCCGCCAACCGGCGGCAGCGCCGCGTGAAGACGACGGGCAGATCCGTTGTGCCGCTGAGGATCTCGGCGATCTCACCAGCGATACCAGGGGCGTCCGCGCGCGTCGGCCGCTGGTCTTTCAAGTCGGGGACGTCGGCGAGGCGACGGGCTTCGGCGGCGAGGGCACGGCATACGTCCTCGACCACGGGGGACGGGTCGGCGGGGAGTGCGAGGGCCGCCTGCACCAGCGACCTGGCGGCTGACGCACAGACCACCAGCACCGCGACGCGGTGGCGCCGGGCGGCGTGGTCGGCGTCGAAAACGCGCGGCCGGATCAGCGAGTCGTGGGTGCTCGCGAGTTGCCGGGCTGCTTCGTCGAGGGCGACGACCTCGCGATAGATCGTCGCGCGCTCGGTGAAGGACGGCGGCACTCGGACCGCCCCGCCAACGCGCTCGAGGAGGTCGGCCAGCGTCGTGAGCAGTTGCCGGCGAGCCAGCACCAAGGTGTCGCGCGAGGCGACGGGCAGCACGGCATACGTCACGAAGATGCCGGCGGCAGCACCGGCCGCCGTCTCGGCCAGCCGGATCCACAGCAGGTGCTCGGTGTAGTCCTGGAGCACCTCATAAAGCTGCCCCAGCACGATGGTGATCAGGCAGATCATCCACGTGGTCGAGAGGGCCTGGACATAGAACGCAAGGAAGATCCCCAGCAGCATGATCGCGCCGGCCACCACATGCTGCCCACCGGTGACGTGGGCCAAGCCGATCGAGACGACCAGGCCGATCAGGGTGCCCACGGTGCGATCGATCGCCTTGCGCGTGGTCTCGGAGGTCGTCGAGGCGCCGGTGAAGGTGACGAAGGCCGCGATGGCCGCCCAATAGGAGCGTCCCGGCGAGATCAGATCACCGAGCAGCAGGGCGAGGGCCGCGGCCGTCGCCGCCTGGATGGCCTGGCGCGTCGTGAAGGCCATCCGGCCCGGCGACCACCAGTGCTCGGCGTCCAGCGCCACGGCCTTGCCGGCCAGCGCCGCGCTGCCCGGCAGCGCGTCACCGGAGAGTTGCACGACCGGCTGATATCCCGGCTGATTCTCGGCGCGCGCTTGCTCGAGCACCGTGCCCGAGTTCCAGTCCTCGACCGAGGTCAGCAGCAGATCGCCACCGAGGACGAACCGCCGCGCCGCGTGCTCCCCCCAATGGGCGTCCTGGCGCAGCACGGCGAGCGCCATCCGCGCCTCGTCGAAGCGGGACCAGCCGAGTTCGGTCAACGCCCGCCGCATCGCCATTTCCGTATGCCGCGTGCCCCCGACCGCGGACGCTGCATCGTCTCGCGTGCGATCAGCGAGTTCCACGACGGCACCGGCGACCTCGTCGACGCCGATCTCGACGTCGATGATCCACTGCCGCAGACGCAGCGGTGAGACGCCCTCGGGCAGGGCCCGGGCATCGGCGAGCTGGCCGTCGAAGAGCAGCGCCACCTCACTGGTCTTGATCAGGTGGGCCCGGAGCGCGCGCCGGGCGGACTCGCTCGCGGGGTCGGCCAGGACGTCGAGGCAGGCGCTGAGGACCGAGCGCGCCTGGGCCCGGAGCGCCGTCACCGTGCGCTGCAGGGTGGCCTCCGGGTCGCGCGCGAGGATCGTGACGAGAAGCAGGCCGACCCAGGCCGTCGAGATCACGGCCGCGAGCAGGATGCCGGGCAGGGCGCTCGCCGGCGGGTGGAGGAAGAGCCCGAAGAAATGCGCCTGCCACATGACAAAGCCGGCAGTGAACCAGCGGGGCCCGAAGCGGCGCACCCAGACGGCCAGGAAGGTCACCGCCACGAAGACGGTCAGTGCCACCGGACGCCACGGATCGGCCAGCACCGAGCTCGCCGCACCCACCACGGCACCGCCTGCCGCGGCAGAGGCGGTCGTGACGATCGCGCGCCGGCGGGTGTCCTTCAAGGTGGTCGCGAGGTTCAGGGCGACGATCCCGCCGATCATCACGTGCATGAGCGCGGCGGGGCGAGGCGCGCCGGCCGCCGTGGACAAGATCGCCTGCAAGACGACCGTGGTCGAGGTCGCGACCACCGCCCGCGTGCCGTGACGGAGCCTGGTCAGCCCGGGGTCGGAGGCGACGAAACGGTCGCGGGCGTCGCGCCACTGCTGGCGCACCGAGTCACGTCCGCGGCCGAGCGCCCCCTCGGCCCGGACCCGCGTCATGGTCACGCGCCCAGTCTCTCAAGACGTGGGATACCCCTGCGAACATTTTAGTTGAACTATAAACTAAACACGAGGCAGAGAGGCACTTCGGAATCTTCACGGTCGGCGATGTGACCATGGACCCGACGACCGGCCGCACGCCGACCGAGCACGAGCGAATCAAGGCGCAATTCGAGATCGCCAAGAAGGCCGACGAAGTCGGCCTCGACGTCGTTGCCTTCGGCCAGCACCACAACCCGCCCTTCGTCGCCTCCGCCCCGACGACGACGATGGCCTATGTCGCCGCGCAGACCTCGCGGATCCTGCTCTCGACGTCGACCACGCCGATCACGACGACCGACCCCGTGCGGATCGCCGAGGACTATGGCACGCTCCAGCTCCTAACCGATGGGCGGATGGACCTCATGCTCGGGCGCGGCAACACCGGCCCGGTCTATCCGTCGTTTGGCAAGGACATCCGCGACGGGATCGACCTCGCCATCGAGAACTACGCTCTGCTGCACCGGCTTTGGCGCGAGGACGTGGTGACGTGGACGGGTCGCTTACGCACCCCGCTGCAGGGGTTCACGGCCACGCCACGGCCGCTGGACGGCATACCGCCATTTGTCTGGCACGGCTCGATTCGCAGCCCGGAGATCGC
>NZ_DAOQZV010000183.1:0-6605 GCF_035343835.1 Nostocoides sp.
GGTCATCGTTCGCTCTCGTCCCGTCCCTGTGTTCAACGGGCCGCCCGCCCGCTCCTGCGAGTCCGCGACCGTCGAGCTGACCATCCAGCCGGGCGCCGCCGCGGCCGGCAAGCCGCAGGCGCGGCGGTGCTGCGGGATGTGCGAGTCATGATGACCTCCGGAAGTGAGGGGGCCGGATGGCCCGGGTGTGCCTTGCGGATACCACCCCAGACGCCGCGCCCCCCGGTTGGGTTGCCGGAAGCCGAAAATTGCCGGCCGGCCCGCGCGAGACGGTGCCCGGGCCGGCCGGCTGCCTGTGGTGGACGATGCTCCGGGGGCACTGCCTTGGCGGGCACGCCTGCGGATGGAGTTCGTCGGCGTGCACGCCCCCATACGCGGGATCCCGCGGGTGGGTTGTGTCGCATCGGACTTCTTCGGCCTCGCACGCCGGGCCCGGCAGGGGAGGATGGGCGCGTGACGATCTGGATCGACCGGCCTGCCTGGCCGGCGCACGGGCGGCTGTGGTCGCACCTGATCTCGGACATCTCGTATGCCGAGTTGCACGACTTCGCCGCGGGCTGCGGCATCCCGCGACGCGGATTCGAGGGCGATCACTATGACGTCCCCGAGGAGCGGTATGCCGCCCTGGTCGCCGCCGGCGCCCAACCCACGACGAGCGCGCACATCATCGCGATGCTTCAGCAGTCCGGCCTTCGGTTACGAAAGCGCAAGGGGGAGAAGGGGATTGCTCGCGTGCTCGGGGTGGACTTCCCCGACGGCAGCCGCGCGGATGTCGACCTCGTCCGCTCCACGCGAGTGCCGCCCGACGCGGCGACCTTCGCCGCCGTCGTCTATGTCCGCGACGATCTCGGGCGGGTGCTGAGCGTCTACTCGCGCCGCCGCGCGGAGTGGAGCGCCCCGGGTGGGTGGCGCGAGCCGGGCGAGACGCCGGCCGAGAACGCCGCCCGCGAGATGGCGGAGGAGACCGGGGTGCGGCTCGACCCCGCCGCGCTCGTCCCGGTCGGCTACGAACGCTTCCATCCCCTGCCCGGGTCGCCCTGGCCGGTCGAGGGCGGACGCTTCTTGGCGATCTTCACCGCGCGCGTGACGGGTGCGGTGCCGGAGGTGGTGGTCGCGGACGGCGAGCCGGCCCGCTGGCTCAGCGTCGCCGAATTCCTCGAGCTGTCAGCCGGCTCGTGGTGGCTCCCCGGCGCCGAGGCCGTCCTCGCCGGCGGCGGTTAAGCGCTCGAGCTCGCGCCGCAGGTTGACGCGTGCGCGCTCCTCCCAGCCCGCGCCGGCGGGGGGATCGGCATACAGGCGGGGGCGGTCGAGCAGCGGGCGCAGGATCGCGCTGCGGCCGTGGGCGTATGCCGTGTCCGCCACCGCGGCATACTCCCGGCGCACCTGGGCGCAGTAGGCGTCGAAGCGGCGGCCCGGGGCCGCGAGAATCCACAGGTCGGCGTCGTGGACGACCGCGCCGGCCGACCCCGGCTCGGGGAGCAGGTGGTCCGCGGTCTGCTCGATCAGGGCGGCGATCTGCTCGACCGCCTGGGCGGGAAGCGCCAGGGCCGCGAGTTCGCTGCGGGCGAGCGCGGCCGAGGCGGCTTCGTTGTCGGTGCGGCCGGGCCGGTAGATCGCATCGTGATACCAAGCGACAAGATTCGGCAACGATGCGGCGCGGCCCGAGCCGGCCGTCAAGGCCGCGATGGCGCTGAGCATCTCGGTCAGGTGCGTGACATCGTGATAGGCGCGCTGCGGCTCCCGCCAGCGCACGAGCAGGGCCTCGGCCGTCGCGGCGGCAGCGCGCGCCGGGCGTGTCTCGCTGGGCGAAGTCGCTTGAAGCGCAGCAATATCGGCGACGAAGCCGCTGATCAGGTCGCTGTCGGGCACCCGCCCAGTCTGCCCCCGATCGATCGTGGAGCAACCCGGCGCGCCGGGGGGTGACGGGCCGCGGACCGGGGCCGGCCGCCACGGCATACCTACCTTCAGTAGCGCGAAAACCCTTGCCCGGCAGGTCGAATCTCAGGGTCCGACCCGGGCGATTTTGCCTCGCGAGGCCCAGGGACGCTCGGCTAGTTTCGGGGCCATGGAACACAACGCAGGGGTACTCACATCTGCCGCGGGCGTGTCCGCGCCCGCGGCCACCATCGCCGCCCGCACCGACGGGCTGACGAAGGTCTACGGCAAGGGTGACGCCGAAGTCGTCGCGCTCGGCGGGGTGTCGGTCGACATCTACGCCCACGAATTCACCGCCGTCATGGGCCCGTCCGGCTCCGGGAAGTCGACGCTGATGCACTGCGCGGCGGGCCTCGACGCGGCCACGAGCGGCCAGGTGTTCATCGGCGGCACCGAGCTGACGTCATTGAAGGAGAAGGAACTGACCGCGCTGCGCCGCGACAAGATCGGCTTCATCTTCCAGGCCTTCAACCTGATCCCGACCCTGACCGCGCAGGAGAACATCCTGCTGCCGCTCTCGATCGCCGGCCGCAAGCCGGAGATGGAGTGGTTCGACACCATCATCGACACCGTGGGGTTGCGCGAGCGCCTGGGGCACCGGCCCAACGAACTCTCCGGCGGCCAGATGCAGCGCGTCGCCTGCGCGCGGGCGCTGGCCAGCCGGCCCGAGATCATCTTCGCCGACGAGCCCACCGGCAATCTCGACTCCCGCGCCAGCCGCGAGATCCTCGGCTTCCTGCGGCGCTCGGTCACCGAGTTCGGCCAGACGATCGTCATGGTCACCCACGATCCGGTGGCCGCGTCCTACACCGACCGGGTGCTCTTCCTGGCCGACGGGCAGGTCGTGGACGAGATGCGCTCGCCGACGGCCGAGCGCGTCCTGGAGCGGATCACCGGGCTCGACTCGGCCAAGGGGGTCTAGCGCCGTGTTGAGCGCCAGTCTCAAATCCCTTCTCGGGCGCAAATTGCGCCTATTGATGAGTGCGATCGCCGTCATCCTCGGTGTCGCCTTCGTCGCCGGGTCCTTCATCTTCACCGACACGCTGGCCAAGTCCTTCGACGGGATCATGTCCTCCTCGGTCGGCGATGTCGTCGTCCGGCCGGCCGGGTCGGGCGACACCTATGGCAGCCGGGCCACCCTTCCCGGGGACCTGGTTGCCAAGCTCGCCACTGCCGAGGGCGCGGCGCGCGCCGATGGCAATGTCACCGACTACACGACCTTCGTCGTCACCAAGCAGGGCAAGCTCATCGGCGGCCAGGGCGCACCCGGGATGGGCGTCAACTACACCGCCGGCCCGGCCGCCAATGACACCTCGATGTTCCGGCTGACCAGCGGTAGCTGGCCGGCGAAGGACGGCGAGATCACCCTCGACGCGCGAACCGCGAAGACCGGTGGGTATGCCGTCGGCGACACCGTCAAGATCGTCACCGCCGGCTCTCAGGCCCAGGTCAGCCCGAAGCTCGTCGGCACCATGGAGATGAGCGGCTCGCTGGTCGGCGCGAGCGTCACGGTGTGGACCACGCACCAGGCGCAGCAGCTCTATCTCGGCGGCAAGAATGTCTTCAACGACATCTGGGTGACCCGCGACAAAGGCACCTCCCAAGATCAGTTGAAGGCTGCTGTCGCACCCCTGCTCCCCGCCGACACCGAGGCCGTGACCGGAGATGCGGCGGCCGCCCAGGCGCAGACCCAGATCCAGGACAGCATGAAGTTCATCACCTACTTCCTGCTGATCTTCGCGGCGATCGCGCTGGTCGTCGGGACCTTCATCATCGTCAACACCTTCTCCATCCTCGTCGCCCAGCGGATGAAGGAGCTCGCGCTCTACCGGGCCATCGGAGCCTCGGCCAAGCAGGTGTCGCGCTCGGTGCTTGTCGAGGCCTTTGTGGTCGGCCTGATCGGGGCGACCGTCGGACTGGCCGTGGGTCTCGTGCTCGCCATCGCCATCAAGGCACTCTTCGCGGCAATCGGGCTGGACCTCTCGGGTGCCTCGCTCGTGGTGGCGCCACGGACGATCCTCGCCTCCTATCTGGTCGGCATCCTGGTGACCCTGCTCGCGGCCTATCTGCCGGCGCGCAAGGCGGGCACGGTGCCGCCGGTCGCGGCCATGCGCGATGACGTCACGCTGGCCGAGTCGAGCATGCACCGGCGTGTCCTGGTCGGCACGACGCTGACGATCGCCGGGGCCGTCGCGCTCGGTTTGGGGCTTTTCGCGGGCGTGCCCAAGCCGATCATCTGGGTCGGCGTCGGGATTCTGGGCGTGCTGCTCGGGGTCGCCGGGACAAGTCCGATGGTGGGCAAGCCGCTGATCCTCGGAATCGGCTCGATCTATCGCCGCCTCTTCGGCGCTGTCGGGGTGATGGCCGAGGAGAACGCGCTGCGCAACCCGCGTCGCACGGCTGCCACCGCGTCGGCATTGATGATCGGCGTGACGCTGGTGTCGATGATGTCGGTCTTCGGGTCCTCGGCCAAGCAGAGCCTCAAGGGCGAGATCGAGAAGAACTTCAAGGCCGACTACCTGATCTCCAACTCCATCGGCAACGACTTCTCACCGAGCATCGCCACCGAGGTCGCCAAGGTGCCCGGAGTTGCGAGCATCTCGACGGTGCGTTGGGGCCAGGCGAAGGTCAAGGACGATGACCGGGCGTGGGTTGCGGCCGTCGACCCGGCCAGTTATGGGACGGTCTCGACGCTGTCCAAGACCGACGACCAGGCGCTGCTCGCCAAGCTGACCGACAACACCGTGATCCTCTCGGCCGACAAGGCCAAGGAATACGGCGTCGCGGTCGGCTCGACCTTGCCGATCTCCTTGCAGGGCAAGACCTTCGATGCGAAGGTGGCGGCAACATTCGACGCGGCCAGCACGTCGCCGTCGGACACGGTCGTCTCGTTGGCGACCTGGGCTGCCCATGGTGGCACTCCCAGCGACAGCCAGGTGTATGTCACGACCGCAGCCGGCGCCGACAAGGCGGCCGTCGGGGCTGCCCTGGACAAGAT
This sequence comes from Nostocoides sp., assembly GCF_035343835.1. Taxonomy (NCBI): domain Bacteria; kingdom Bacillati; phylum Actinomycetota; class Actinomycetes; order Micrococcales; family Intrasporangiaceae; genus Nostocoides; species Nostocoides sp. The sequence goes on from NZ_DAOQZV010000183.1 coordinate 4,934, forward strand.
CACGGCGGGCCTGCCGACGGTCAGCGTCAAGGACATCGCCGGCTATGCGGCCGAGCAGTCCAAGCCGATCGATCAGATGTTGGCGATCATCTATGCGCTGCTGGGCCTGGCCGTCGTCATCGCGTTCCTCGGCATCATCAATACCCTTGCGTTGTCGGTGATCGAGCGGACACGCGAGATCGGGCTGTTGCGGGCGGTCGGGCTGAGCCGCCGGCAGTTGCGTAGCGTGCTGCGCCTGGAGTCGATCGTGATCGCCATCCTCGGCGCGGTCCTCGGGATCGTGCTGGGTGTGATCTTCGGGATCGCCGTCCAGCGGGCCCTCTCGGACCAGGGCTTCACAGCGCTGTCGGTCCCGTGGGGCCAGTTGCTGGCCTTCCTCGTGCTCGCCGGCCTGGTCGGCGTGCTCGCGGCCGTCTGGCCCGGCCGCCGCGCGGCCAAGATGCAGATCCTGGACGCCATCGCCGCCGAGTGAGCGCGGTGGGCCCCGTCCCTAAACTCTGCTAACACACCTAACGTGTGTTAGCAGAGTTTAGGTTGCCGGGGTTTCCGTCTCCGAGGACGTATGCCGTCAGGAGCCGAGCGTCTGCACATCAAGGCCGCCGTCGGCATACCGCTGCCGCAGCACCTTCTTGTCGAACTTGCCGACCGAGGTCTTGGGCACCTCGTCGATGAAGGCCCAGCGCTCGGGGATCTGCCACTTCGCGACCCGGCCGTCGAGGAAGGCGCGCAGGGACTCGGCGCTCGCATCGGACCCTTCGCGGAGCACGACGCTCGCCAGCGGCCGCTCGTCCCATCGCGGGTCGGGGACACCGATGACCGAGGCCTCGAGCACATCGGGGTGCGCCATGATCGCGTTCTCCAGGTCCACTGAGCTGATCCATTCGCCGCCGGACTTGATGACATCTTTCGCGCGGTCGGAGAGGTAGAGGAAGCCATTGGGCGTCAACGAGCCGACATCGCCGGTCCGCAGCCAGCCGTCGTCGAACTTCGCGGCCACCTCGGCCAGCTCGGCCTCGGACTCAGTGCCATTGGAGTAGTACGCGCCGGTGATCCAGGGGCCGCGGACCTCGACCTCGCCGACGCTCTCCCCATCCCAAGGCACTTCGTTGCCGTCGAAGTCCATCAGGCGCGCCTCGACGCCCATCAAGATGCGGCCCTGGGCGTAGCGGTACTTCCAGTACTCCTCGCTGCCCTCCTCGGCGTTGGCGGGCGGGAAGGCGAGCGAGGCGACCGGCGAAGTCTCGGTCATCCCCCAACCGTGGACGATCTGGATGCCGTGCCGCTCCTGGAAGGCGTGCATCATCGCCGGTGGGGCGGCCGAGCCACCGACCATGAGCATCGTGCAACTGGAGGTGTCGTGACCGCCGGCGTCCATGGCGCGCAACAACTCATTCCATACAGTCGGCACGCCCGCGCCCGAGGTGATCTTCTCGGCCTCGATGAAGCGGACCAGCGGCTCGGCCTGCAAATAGCGGTCCGGCATCATCAAGCTGACGCCGCGCGCCATCGCCAGATAGGGGAAGCCCCAGGCATTGGCGTGGAAGAGCGGCACCACCGTCAGCGTCCTTTCACCCTGGTCGATGCCGAGCGTCATCGCTGCGCCGATGGCGTGCAGGTAGTTCGAGCGGTGCGAATAGACGACGCCCTTGGGATTGCCCGTCGTGCCCGACGT
>NZ_DAOQZV010000184.1:0-2397 GCF_035343835.1 Nostocoides sp.
GGTCGCTTTCGATCGCCTGGCGCGCCTCGTCGCCCGCGACCGCGAGCCGGCGGCGAGAGGCGTCGAGGTCCGCCGTCTGCTGCCGCAGCCGCCGCACCTGCTCGCGAAGCCCGGCGACGATCACCAAGGCAACCACGGCGACGAATACGGCCACGATCGGCACCGTGAGCGATGAATCGGGTTGCAGCGCATCGGGTTTCAGGCGTCGATTCTCCCCAGCCCCCGTCAGTGCGCCTGCCCCGAGGACGGTGGCGACGATCACGGCAGCGAGGGTCCGTCGGCGCAGCACATCGAAAACGAGCACGACCGGTGCGATGACGGCGAGCACGGCGATCGGCAGGGTGAACGGATTGAACCAGGTCAGCGCGGCGGCGACAAGCCAGTTGGCGCCCACGACCGATAGCGCCCCCATCTGGATCAAGCCCCGGCGCAGGCCGATCAGCCCGGACGCCACGAGGAGGAACCCGGCGGCGAGGGCGCCGATGTCGCGATAGAGGTTCGCGTCGTGGACCCGCGTCACCGCAAGGATCGTCAGGGCGACCACGGAGCCGCCGAGCCCGACTGCATTGACCGACACCAGTCGTCGCAGTCGATCTCGCGTCTCGTCGTCCGCCTGGGCCACGGCCGGGGTGCGGTCGCCCGGACCGGGGCTCATCGAGGTTCGCCCCTCACCGGAGCGCGTCTCCCGGATGTCCCGCTCTTGCTGCAGCGATCGCGGCGAGCAAGCTCGCCGGTGCCAGGTCCTCCTTCGCGACGAAACCGACGCCCGCGGCGAGCAGCGAGATCGGGACGTCGAGCACGCCATACGCCGACACCAGGACCACCACCAACTCGGGCCGCACCCTCCGCACCCAGGCGGCGAAGCCGAGCGCGTCCTCGCCCGGCATCCGGATGTCGAGCAGCACGACGTCGAGGCCGGACGTGGCCAACGCGGACCGGGCTTGGATCACGCTGGCCGCCGTGCGGCATACGTGCAGGCCGTGGGTCTCGGCGACCAGTGCCGCGGCGGTCGCGCGGAATGCCGCCTGATCGTCGACGACCAGGACGCCGGCGCTCGCCGTCCGCGTCTCCACGAGGCGATGATCTCAGCGCCGACCGGGATCGGCCAGGGTGCGCGCACCACTGTCGGCGAGATAGAGCAGCACCGCCGACACCCGGCGATCGCGCGCCACTCCGATCGGCAGTTCGAGCTTGGCGAAGATCGCGTTGATGTGCTTTTCCACGGCCCGCTGGGTGATGACAAGGTGTTGGGCGACAGCGGCGTTCGCGGCGCCGGTGGCGACGAGGGCGAGCACCTCTCGCTCCCGCGAGGTCAGGCGCGCGATCGGGCTGGTCGCGCTGCGGGCCTGGTGGCGCATGAGTTCGTCGACGACCTGAGGGTCGATGACCGACTCGCCGCGGCAGACCGCCGCGAGCGCGGCCACGAGTTGCTCGACGTCCCCGACCCGGTCCTTGAGCAGGTAGCCGCGCCCGGTGCTCCCGTCGGCGAGCAACGCCAGGGCGTGCTCGGCTTCGAGGTAGTTCGACAGGACGACAACCCCGGTCCCCGGATTGCTGAGGCGTAGCTCCCGGCCGATGACCACGCCCTCGTCGCGATGCGCCGGGGGCATCTTCAGATCGGTGAGCACGACATCGGGCCCGTATGCCGTGACCTCCGCCCGCACCTCCTCCAGGCTCGCGCATTCGCGCACCTCGGCGACCTCCGGGTGATCCATCAGCATCCGGACCAGCCCCTGCCGGAGCAGCGCGTTGTCCTCGGCGAGCAGGACGCGCAACGGCATACGTGATGGTAGGCCGGTCGCGGGTCGGCGGGCGAGGTCATCCGCGCTGTCGTCAGCTGGCCGGATGGGAGCATGGCCGGGTGCGCAGCGGCATCGAGGTGGCCAGGGACTACCGGGTGGAGTTGATCCGGCCGATCCTAGATGCGCAGTGCCCGGGTCTGCCGAGGGCTGCAGCTCGGGTGGGAACCGGGTCGGACGTGCTCGGGCTCGACGACGCGGCTGGAGTTCGATCCACGCCACGCACCGACACCGCAGGACTGGCTCTCGCTGACCCGCCAGGTGGCCCTCGAAGTCGTGGGCGGCGAGGTGTTCGAGGACACCGGTGGCGCGTTGCCCGCGCTGCGTGCGGCTCTGGACTGGTACCCGGACGATCTGTGGCGCTATCTCGTGGCCTGTGACTGGCGCCGGATCGGCCAGGAGTTGCCCCTGATGGGCCGGGCCGCGGACCGCGGTGACGATCTGGGCTCACGCGTCATCGCTGCGCGGCTGGTCGACGCCACGAGGCACCTCGGGTTCCTGCTCTGCCGTGCCTGGCCTCCGTATGCCAAGTGGCGCGGCACGCTGTTCGGCCGGCTGCCGCTCCCGCCCGGCGTGGCACTCAATCTGGCGCACGTCC
>NZ_DAOQZV010000184.1:2497-6599 GCF_035343835.1 Nostocoides sp.
CCGATCCGGAGATCCAGTCACTGCCCGCCTCGCCCTCGCGACCCTTTTTCGGACCTATCGATGAGTGATATCGCGGCCAGGACCGCACTATCACTCATCGATCAGCCACTCGGCAGATCGCCGACCCCCCCGACGATCAGCGAGTCGGCTGGGGCAACTCGTCGTCGACGAAGGTCGGGGCGGCGAGTCGATAACACGCCCACGACAGCGGCACGCCGGTTGCGGCCAGCAGGATCAGCACGAGGGTCCAGCCCCCGGTCACCGCGTGCAGCACGCCGACGAGGAAGGGCCCGAGAGCCGCCAGCAGGTAGCCGATCGGCTGCACGAAGCCCGACACCTGCGCTGTCAGTGCCGGCTCGCGTGTGCGAGCGGTGATCAGCGCGATTGCGGTGGGGAAGGTGAAGCCGGAGACCGCGAGCAGCGCCGCCCACAGCCAGGGCACGGTGGCCGGGGCGAGGATCAATCCGGCATACCCGGCCATCAGGATCACCCCGAAGGACGCGAAGCCCACCTTCAGGCCCCGGCCGCGCGCGATCACCGCCGGCATGAGCAGCCCGCCGAACAGGCCGATGCCGGAGACCGAAGCCAGGAGCGCCCCGGCATACGTGGCCGACAACCCCGCGTCGCGATAGATCTGCGGGAGCCAGCCGAACTGCACATACGCGTGCATCGACTGCACGCCGAACATCGTCGTCAGCGCCAGCGCGGTCGGCGAGTGTGCCACGCGACCGCCCGGTGCGACCATCGGACGACGGTGATCGGCCGGCAAATTGTGTTCGCGCACAGCGAGATACGCCCAAGCGGGGACTGCCGACAAGGCCAGCCAGCCCCACAGCCCCAGCGATGGCCGCCAGCCGCCGAGCGACTCGGCCAGCGGGGCCGCGAGTGCCGCCCCGATGCCGCCACCGATCATCAGGCCAGTGCCGTAGATCGTCTGGAGCAGCACCTGCCCCTGCTCGTGCGTCTTGATCCACGCCGGCACCAGGACGTTGCCCAGCGCCATCCCGCCGAGCGCGACGACCGAGAGGGCCAAGAAGACCCAGGCGTTCCCGGTCCCCGCCCGCAGGATCTGCCCGACCGCCACCGCGACCAGCCCAAGCGCGATCCCGGCCGTCGTCCCGATCCGCCGGGCAATCGTCACCGCGAGCAACCCGATCAGGCCGAAGCAGAGCCCAGGCAGCCCGGTCAAGACCCCAGCCAGACCCGCCGACATCCCCAGGCCCGACCGGATCTCCGACAGCAGCGGTCCGGAAACCGACGCACCCGGCCGCAGGTTGAGCGAGACCAGCACGACCGCCACCAACGGCACGATCAGCCGGCGGCTCACCCGGGCGACCCGGTGCTCGCGAGGAAGTGGGCCACCCGCGCGATATACGCCGGCCGGTCCTGGAAATAGCCGCCGCAGTGATCCGCGCCCTCGAAGATGTGCAGCGCCTTCGGCTCGCCCGCGGCCGCGAACAGGCGGTATGCGTGATCCACCGGGATCACGCTGTCGGCCGCCCCGTGCAGCAACAACAGTGGGCGCGGCGCGAGCGCCCCCACGACATCGATCGGCGCGACCTCGCCGAAGCCGTAGCCATAGCGCCAGCGCGTCGCCCAGTCGGTCAGCCACAGCAAAGGGAAGGGCGGCAACCGGAGTTTGCCGAGGGCATGCGCGACGACGCCCCGCATCTCGGCGAAGGGCGAGTCCAGCACCAGCGCCCGCACCCGCAAATCGCCCGCCGCGACAAGGATGCTGACCGCGGCACCCATCGAGACGCCGACGAGGACGATCGCGGCGTCGGGGCGGCGGGATGCGGCATACGTGATGGCGGCGCGCAGGTCGGCCTGCTCGTAGTGCGCCAACGATTGCGGCCCGTCCTGCGAATCGCCGTTGCCGCGAAAGTCGAAGAGCAGCACCGTGTTTCCTGCGCGCCAGAGGCCAGGACCGATGCCGAGCATGTCGGACTTGTTGCCGCGGTGGCCGTGGCTGACGATGACCACGCGCTCGCTGTCCGGCCGGTCGAACCACCACCCGGCCAGCTGTGTGCCGTCGTCCGCCGCGAAGCTCACCTCGTCGGCCGCGACGCCCACCTCGAAGGGACTGAAGCGATAGTCCGGCCTCGGCCGTTGCGGCCCGCTGATCTGCCGGGCCCCGACGAGCGCCCCTGCAACCAACCCTCCGGCCGCAACGGCCAACAGGCTGGCCGCGCCGACCCCCTCGCGGCGACGCAACGGCATACGGTTAGTCCTCGTAGCCCGTCGGGTTCGCCGACTGCCAGCGCCAGGTGTCGGCACACATGTCGTCGATGGACCGCGTTGTCGCCCAACCGAGTTCGCTATTGGCCTTGGTCGGGTCCGCCCACGACCGGGGCTGGTCGCCGGCGCGCCGCGGACCGATCTCATAGGGCACCTCGCGCCCCGACGCCCGCGCGAAGGCCGCCACCATCTCCAGCACGCTGGTGCCCTGGCCGGTCCCGAGATTCCACACCGACACCGGATCGTCGACCTGGGTCAGCCGCGCCAGAGCGGCGACGTGCCCGGCAGCGAGATCCTCGACGTGGATGTAGTCGCGCTCGCAGGTGCCGTCCGCCGTCGGGTAGTCGTCGCCGAAGACCGTCAGCTTCGCGCGCCGGCCCACCGCCACCTGAGCAATGAAGGGCATCAGGTTGTTGGGGATACCCTGCGGGTCCTCGCCGATCGTGCCGGACGGGTGCGCGCCGATCGGGTTGAAATAACGCAGGATCGCGATCCGCAGGCTCGGGTCGGCGGCGGCCACGTCGGTGAGGATGTGTTCGCCCATCACCTTGGTGCGGCCATACGGGCTCGACGACTGCAGGGGCGCGTAGTCCTCGCGATAGGGCAGCGGCGCCTCCTCGCCGTAGACGGTCGCCGAGGAGGAGAAGACGAGCTTGCTGACGCCATGGCGCTTCATGGCGTGGAGCAGCGAGAAGGTCGTGCCGAGGTTGTTCTCGTAATACTCCAACGGGATCTGCGCGCTCTCGCCGACCGCCTTGAGCCCGGCGAAGTGGATGACCGCGTCGATCGGTTCGTCGGCGAAGAGCCGCTCGGTCTTGTCGCGATCGGTCAGGTCGAAGGCATGCACGGGCAGGTGCGCGCCGGTCAGCGCCTCCAGTCGCCCGATGACAGCCGGCTTGCTGTTGGCGAAACTGTCGGCAATGACCACGTCGTGACCGGCCGCAACGAGTTGGACGACGGTATGGGAACCGATATAGCCGGCGCCGCCGGAGACGAGGACACGCATGGAGACAACCGTATGCCGATTTCCGCCCGCGGCGGCGCGTCGCCTCCTGCGCCCCTGCGCTTGCGACGGAGGGTCGCCGCGGGACCTTCAGGCGCGGATGACCTCGACGCCGTGGTCGCGGGTGATCGCGTCGGCGTCGGCCTGGGGGAGCCCCGTGTCGGTGACGAGCACATCGATGTCGGAGAGCACGGCATACCGGTGGACGGACTCGCGGCCGAACTTCGAGTGATCGGCCAGCAGCACCCGCAGGCGCGAGGAGCGGATGAGCGCCGCCTTCAGCTCGGCCTCGATCTCGTCCGGTGTGGCCAGCCCGTGCTCGCTGGAGATGGCGTTCGCGCCGAGGAAGGCGACGTCGGCGCGGACGCCCTCGAGAGCCCGCACCGCCCACGCGTCCGCCGTGCCCAGGGTGGCCGCACGCACCCGCCCCCCCAGAATGGTCACCCCGCCGAGGCGCGGGACCAGAGCCAGGGCAATCGGCAGCGAGTTGGTGAAGGCGACCAGGTTGGGAAGCGCGGGCAGCGACTCACCGAATGCGGCTGTTGTCGTGCCCGAATCCACCAGCACCGCACCACTTTCGGGGACGAACTGGAGCGCCGCGTCGGCGATCCGCGTCTTCTCCGGCCCGTATGCCGTGCGCCCACCGACGGGCACCTCGTGCGTCAGCGCTTCCACCGGCACGGCGCCGCCGTGCACCCGCCGCAACAGACCCAGTTCCTGGAGGTGGACAAGGTCCTTGCGGACGGTCTCGTGCGTCACGCCGAGGGTGTCCGCGAGGGCGTTAGCGCCCACCTGACCGCGGCTGCGCAAGGTGTCGAGAATGATCTGATGGCGGGAGGCCGCGAGCTGGGGATCGCCCCC
>NZ_DAOQZV010000185.1:0-6587 GCF_035343835.1 Nostocoides sp.
GGCTGCGAGAGCTGGACCGCCAGGCCGCCGCCGCCCGAGGCGTCGCGGGCATGGCGTGAGCAGTGGGTCGAGCGCGACGCACCGCCGCGAACTTCCGCTCGCCACTCGGTCGCTGCCATTCTCGGGCGGTGGGCGATGACTGACGAGGCGGGACAGGTGGGCATTGTGGATCCGGCGGAGGAGGCGTTCGCGCAGGCAGCGGAACGCCTGTATGCAGCGCCGCTGGCCGAGTTCATGGCCACGCGCACGGAACTGGTCGCGGCGGCCCGGGCGGCGAAGGACCGGCCCATGGCCACACGCATCGGCAAGCTGCGCAAGCCGAGCGTGGCGGCGGGGCTGGTCAATCACGTGGTCCGTGCGCACCCGGAGTTGGTCGAACAGGTGCGCAGCGTCGGCGCGCAGCTGCGGGCGGCGCAAGCCAATCTGCACGGCACCGCCATCTCCGCCCTGCGACCGGCTCGCGATGGTGTCATTGCGGAGCTTCTTGCTGCTGCCGAGGCCGTCGCTCGGGCCGGCGACGCTCCGCTGACCTCGGCCGCACGCGACGAGATCCGTGACACCGTGATTGCGGCGCTGGCCAGCGAGGAGGCGACCGAGGCGATGGCGTCGGGGGCGCTGACCCGCACCTTGGCCTACTCCGGATTCGGCGAGGTCGACCTGGACGACGCGGTCGTCGAGGGCTTCCGGCTGCCGGCGCCCAAGCTCGTGCTCCTCCGGCCACCGAGGCAGCCCGAGCCCGACCGCGCCTCCCTCGACGAGCCGGTTGCTGCGCCGGCCCGTGAGCAGGTTGAGCCAGAGCTGGACGCACCGGCCACGACCCCGGAGCCGGATGGGCCAGACCCGGCGCCCCCTGCGACGGGCCGTCCGGAGCGCGCTGCGGTCGTGGATCCCCTGGCGGCGCTCACCCCCGGTCTGGGGAGGGCAACTCCCACCGACACCGCCGAAGTCTCGGCCGAAACCGCAGATGCGCCGTCGCCCGGACCGCGGGAATCGCTGTCTTCTTCTGCCCGGGCGTCGATCCGGGCGGCCGAGGACGATGACGACGCGGACCCGGAGGCGCTGATCGAGGCGGCGGCGCAGGCCTACGCCGAGGCGGCCGGGCGGGTCGCGCAAGCGAAAGCCGCTGTGGCGCAAGCCAGCCGTGAACTCAATGCGTCCAAGGTTCGGGCTGACGACCTGCGCGCCCAGCTGGCCGCCACCGAGGCCGAACTGGCCGACCTCTTCGCTCGTGACGCCCAGGCGCGCGAGGCCGTCACCCAGGCCGTCCAGGCCCGCCAGGCTGCCGCGGAGTTGCTCGCCAGGCGGGAGGCGCAGGCCTGATGCCCACCGACCCTCGCCGGCTGCGCGGCCACGCGCCGCTGCTCGATGCTTGGCTCGCCTTCCAGGAGAAGCCGATTCGGCCGTTCACGATTCCCGGTCACAAGCAACGGCTCGACCTCGTCGGTGACGTCGTCGCCGGCGACGTGCCCCTCTACGCCGGCCTCGACTCGATGAAGCTCACGCGCGGGGTGCTCGCCGACGCGGAACGTCGGGCCGCGGCTGCCTGGGGCGTCGACCATGCCCGCTTCTCGGTCGGCGGATCCACCCACGGCAACCAAACCGTGGCGCTCGCCGTCGCCAGCCCGGGCGACACCGTCGTCATCGGCCGCACCGCCCATCGGTCGATGGTCCTGGCGCTCGTGCTCGCAGGTCTCAAACCGCGCTGGGTGAGCCCGCCCGTCGACTCGACGACTGGGCTCCCACTCGGTTTCGCCGTCACAGACCTCGACCGAGCCTGTCGCCAAAGTCCAACTCCCACAGCGATTTTCCTCACCGACCCGTCCTATGTCGGGACTCTCGGCGAGGTCGAGGCGTGGGCCGGCGTCGCGCATGCCCACGGCATACCACTGGTTGTCGACGCGGCCTGGGCGGCACACTTCGGCTTCCACCCCGACGTGCCAGGCCATGCCCTAGCGCGTGGCGCGGACGCCGTGGTGACGTCCGCGCACAAGTTGCTACCGGCCTACAGTCAGGGCGCGATCGTGCTCGCCCGTGGCGAACGCGTCGACCTCGACCGACTGGATGCGGCGTTCGAGGCGACGCACACGACCAGCCCGGCCGGCTCGATTCTCGCCTCGATCGACGCGAGTCGCGCTCTCTTGCAACGCGATGGCGCAGAGCTGCTCGACGCCACCCTCGACGCCGTCCGGACCCTCCGGCGCCGCCTGCAGGCCGTCCCGGGCCTCGTCGTGCTCGACGGCCCCGCCGTGGATCCGCTCAAGGTCACCCTCGTCCTCGGCGGCACCGGCGCCGACGGCAACGCGGTCGAGGCCGACCTCATGGCTTCCGGTATGCCGGTGGAGTTGGCCGACCGGGACACGCTCGTCGCGTTCGTCTCGTTCGCGGACACCGCGGAAACGCTTGGCGCGCTTGGCGATTCGCTGATCGAGAGCATTGCGCGCCACCGCGGCCCGGCGCGTCTGGCCGTCACCGCGGCCGCGTACGCCGTGACCCCGGAGCAGGCGGTCGCCCCACGCGACGCCTTCTTCGCCGAGCGCGAGGCCCTCCCGATCGGGGCCACTGAGGGGAGGGTGAGCGCCGAGCTCGTCGCGCCCTACCCGCCCGGCATCCCCGTGCTGGCGCCTGGCGAGCGCGTGACCCGCAGCGTGCTGGACGCCCTGGCGAGCGCCCGCGCGTCGGGCATCCGGATCGCCTATGCCGCCGACCCGACGCTATCCACCCTGCTCTGCCTGCGCGACGGCTGACCGGCGAGTCAGCCGATCAAATCCACCGCCTCGTAGTCGCCCACGCGCGCGGCCAGCGCGGCCAGGTGCTGACTGGTGTCGCCATACGAGTGCTCGATGGCCGTCAGCCGAGCGGTGAGATGACCCACGGCATACTCCGCCGTCACGCCGATCCCGCCGTGCAACTGAATGGCCTCCTGCCCGATGTGCCGGCCGGCCTTGCCGACAACGACTTTCAGACGGTCGATCGTCGCCGCCTCGTCGGGGTCGGCAGCGAGCGTCATCGCCGCGAATTGCACGGTGCTGCGCGCGAGTTCGAGGGAGGTGTACATGTCCGCGGCGCGCTGCGTCAGCGTCTGAAAGCGCGCCAAAGGCACCCCGAACTGCTTGCGGGTCTTCAGGTACTCCACCGTCATCGTCAAGGCCGTGTCCATCGCGCCGAGGGCCTCGGCGCACAGCGTCAGCGTGCCCAGATTGACTGCGCGCGCCACGGCGGCCGCCTCGGCGCCCTTGAGCCGCCGCGCGGCGACACCCGCCAGGTCCAACCGTGCCCCGGAGAGGGCGGGGGACTCGATCACGAAGACAGCGACGCCGTCCGCATCGCGAGCCGACGTGACCACGGCGTCGGCCGCCGCGCCATACGGGATCGGCTCGCGGACGCCGGTCAGGCGGTCGCCGTCCGCCATCACGCTAGCGGGTTCCAGTGACCAGGCCCGATTGGGCTCATAGAGCGCGGGCACCACGAAAGAGTCTCCGGCACAAAGCGATCCGAGGAGTTCGCCGCCGTCCCGGCTAGCGGCTAAGAGGGATCCCGCCACCATCGCCTCGGCGTATGCCGTGCGGATGCCGGCGCGCCCGAGCTCGCTCGCGACGATCATCACCTCGACCGGGCTCGCGCCCATGCCCCCGGATGCCTCGGGGAAGGGCAGCCCGAGGGCGCCCAGTTCGGCCAGGGCCGACCACAGCGCCGGGTCGTGCGGCGCGTCGCCGGGCACGGGTTCCGTGCGGCCGCGGGTGGCCAACTCGCGCACCGCGTCGCGCAAGGACTCCTGCTCATCGGTGAATGCGAAAATCATTGCGGCTCAGCCCTTCAATCCGAGAATGGCGCTGGCGATGACCCCGCGTTGGACCTCATTGGACCCGCCGTAGATCGATGCCTTGCGATAATTCAGATATACCGGAGCCGTATGCCGTGCCCACTCCGGCACCGCACCGTCGTCCTCGCCGGACCACACCACCGACATCGGCCCGGCGATGTCGACCATCAGCTCCAGCACGTCCTGCTGGATCTGGCTGCCGCGCAGCTTCAAGATCGAGGACGCCGGGTCGGGCTTGCCGCCGTGCGAGTTGGCGGCGACTCGCAGCACGGTCAGTTCGAGTGCCATCAGATCGCATTCGAGCTCCGCGATTCGCGCGGCCATCAGCGGATCGTCCAGGAGCGTTCCTGATCCGGAGGCCACGGTCGCGGCCCGCGCCTTGGCATCGGCGAGCTTGCGCTTGATCCAACCCACCGGGGCGACGCCGACCCGCTCGTTGCCGAGCAGGAACTTCGCATAGTCCCAACCGCGATTCTCTTCTCCGACAAGCTGATCGGCGGGCACGCGGACGTTGTCGAAGAAGACCTCATTGACCTCATAGCCGCCGTCGATCAACTGGATCGGCCGCACCGTGATGCCCGGGCTGGTCATGTCGATGAGCAGCATCGAGATGCCCTGTTGGGGCTTGGCCGCCGCGGGATCGGTGCGGACGAGCGCGAAGATCCAATCGGCATACTGGCCTAGGGTCGTCCACGTCTTCTGGCCGTTGACGAGAAATTCATCGCCGTCGCGGACGGCGGTCGTGCGCAGCGAGGCGAGGTCGGAGCCGGCCTCGGGCTCGGAGAAGCCTTGACACCACCAGATGTCCAGCGACGCCGTCGGCGCCAGGAATCGCTCCTTCATCTCCTGGCTGCCGAAGGCCGCAATGACCGGCCCGATCATATTTGCGTTGAAGGCGAGGGGCGCGGGCACGTCAGCCGCGGCCATCTCGTCGAGCCAGATGTAGCGCTGCAGGTCGCTCCACTCCTTGCCGCCCCACTCGACCGGCCAGCCCGGCACGGCCAGCCCGTGGTCGTGCTGGATCCGGTGGGCCTGCGCGAAGTCATCCTTGGTCAACTCCGCACCCACTGCGACCTTGTCGCGGATGTCCTGGGGGATTTTCGTGGTGAAGAATTCCCGCATCTCCGCGCGGAATTGCGCGTCGTCCGCGCTGAGCTCACGCTCCATCGAGTGCCTCCGTCAGTGGTGCCGCCCTGTGAATCTGACTCCATTCAACCCGCCCGGGCCGCCGCCGCCGCGGCGGGGTGCCTATGACCTTGGGCACCAGCCGGCAGCCGAGGCTTCGGTGGGGGTGACCGCTGTCGGAGGGCGCGAGTATGGTCGGATTCCTGACCGGTCATCGGGCCGGTCACCGATCACCACTGGTGAAAGGACGTGGTCATCGATGTCGGTGAACAACGAGGGCGAGGCACCCGCCGCGAAGTCCGATTTCGTGTCGGTCTCGCGCGTGCTCGATCATTCGGTCGCGAATGTCTGGGGTGCCTTGATGGCCCCGCACGGCGCAGAAGCTCTCCTTGGTGAGGGCGGCGAGCTCGGCACGAAGGGCAGCAGTTGGCGGGCCAGCGACGGCACCTTCGGGGTGACGCGCAGCTTCCATCCCCAGGAGCAGATCCGCTTCTCCTGGCACGCGGATGATGCTGCCCCGGCGACCTTGGTGGATGTGCATCTCGTCCCGGCCGACGACGCGCGGACCAGCCTGGAGATCCGCCACGAGCACCTCGACGACGGTGCCGATCGTGACGGGTTGGCCGCCCATTGGGAGGCCGCCCTCGATCGACTGGACGCGATGTCCTTGTGAGCCGACGGGGCCGGCGATAGGCCGGCCCGGTCAGCTCGCCAGCCGGTCCAGTGTGACCGCCTTGGCGGCGCCGTGCTCGAGTTCGGCCAGCTGGGCAAGGTAGAGCTCGGCGCAGGCGAGGGCATCCTGCAGGGCGTCGTGCGCGGCATACGTGGGCAATCCGAAGCGTTCGCGCACCGTCCATAGGCGCAGTTCGCCCGGCTGCGGTTCCCGCTGCCAGCCGCCCGGTAGGGCTCGTCGGGCCAGTTCCATGGTGTCCACCGTGCGCAGCGGCAACTCCAGCCCGTATGCCGTTCGGCACGCCGCCCCGAGGAAGCCCACCTCGATCTTTGCGTGGTGAGCGAGCAGCACGCGGCCGGTGAGGGCGGTCGCCAGGGCGTCGACGGCCTCCCGCGCGCTGACGCCCGCGGCGACCAGGTCGTCCGTCAGGCCGTGAATCGTCGCGCTCACGCCGACTTCGGCCCCGGCTTGGGGACGCACATGGATCCGTCGAGCCCCCTCGAGGCGGATCGTGTGCCCGTCTACGGGCACAAAACCGATGCTGAGCAACTGATCACGGGCGGGATCGAAACCGGTGGTCTCGACGTCCACCGCCAGCAGCCGCAACGCGCTCGCCGCGGTCGCACCGGACGGCAGACCGGCCCGCGCAAACTCGCCGACCGGGCTCGCGGCCCCGGCGAGTCGGCCGAGGGCCTTCTCGGGCCCCCGGCGCAGGCCGAGCCAGGCCACGGTCAGCCCAGCTTCCCGGTGCCATAGGCGACACCGAGGGTGGACTGGGCGGACCGGACGATCGCGAAGGCCTCTCGCAAGTGGCGCTTGTCGAACGAACTGAGCTCGTCGGGGGAGAGCCGGTTGTCGGGCGCCTGCCCGGCGCGCACCCGCGCCGCCTGGTGACGGAAGCGGACATACGAGATGAACTCGAAGGCATCGCGCAGATCGGCACCGCGCCCGGCGTCCATCCGTCCGGCC
>NZ_DAOQZV010000186.1:0-6487 GCF_035343835.1 Nostocoides sp.
CCTCTCGACGGGGCTGAACCGGCCTCTCGACGGGGCTGAACCGGCCTCTCGACGGATTAGGGTCGGGGCATGAGCGACGTCGCTGCCGAGGCTGCAGCTGTGCCACCAACAGGGAGCGCGACACCGGAAGCCATTGCCCCGGGGACCGGCAGCGTGGCGGCGGACGGAGAGGGCGTGGCGGCGGACGGAGAGGGCGTGGCGTCGCCGCCGTGGTGGACGTCGGCTACGGTCTATCAGATTTATCCGCGCAGCTTCGCCGACAGTGACGGCGACGGGCTGGGCGACCTCGGTGGCATCCTCGGCAAGCTCGACTATCTGGCGGACCTCGGGGTCGATGTCGTCTGGCTCTCGCCGGTCTATCGCTCGCCGCAGGACGACAATGGCTACGACATCAGCGACTACGAGCACGTCGACCCGATGTTCGGCACCGATGCGCAGTTGGACGCGATCATCGCTGGGCTGCACGAGCGCGGCATCCGGCTGGTCATGGACCTCGTGGTCAATCACACCAGTGACGAGCATCCGTGGTTCATGGAGTCGCGCAGCTCGCGCGAGAACCCCAAGCGCGACTGGTACTGGTGGCGCGACCAGCCGACCGACTGGGTCTCCTTCTTCTCCGGCTCCACCTGGGAGTACGACCTGGCAACGGAGCAGTACTACCTGCACCTCTTCTCGCGCAAGCAACCCGACCTCAACTGGGAGAATCCCGAGGTCCGCCAGGCCGTCTACGCAATGATGCGCCGCTGGCTCGAGCGGGGCGTCGACGGCTTCCGGATGGACGTCATCAATCTGATCAGCAAGGTCACGCCCCTGCGCGACGCCCACGACGACCTGGTCGCGCAGACCTTCAACGGACCGCGCATCCATGAGTTCCTCCAGGAAATGCATCGGGAGGTCTTCGCCGGCCGCGAGGCCGCTCTTATCACCGTCGGTGAGACGCCGGGCGTGACCATCGAGGAGGCCCGTCTCTACACCGATCCCGCGCGCGCCGAGGTCGACATGGTCTTCCAGTTCGAGCATGTCGATCTCGACTCCGGGCCGAACGGCAAGTGGGACGTCATCCCGCTCGAACTACCCCGGCTCAAGGCGAATCTCGCTGCGTGGCAGGACGGTTTGGCCGACGTCGGCTGGAACTCCCTCTATTGGGACAACCACGACCAGCCGCGTGCGGTCTCGCGCTTCGGCGACGACGACCCGGCCTGGCGCGAGCGCTCGGCCAAGACCTTGGCCACGGTCCTGCACCTGCACCGGGGCACGCCCTACGTCTATCAGGGCGAAGAACTCGGGATGACCAATGCCCCGATCGCGAGCATCGACGATGTCCGCGACATCGAGTCGATCAACTACTACCGCGAGGCCGTCGACGACGGCGTGGATCCGCAGGCGGTGCTCGCCAGCATCCGGGTCAAGGGCCGCGACAATGCCCGCACCCCGGTGCAATGGGACGCCGGCCCGCACGCCGGGTTCACCACGGGCGAGCCGTGGATTGCGGGCAATCCCAATCATGTCGAGATCAATGCCGCCGCCCAGATCGACGACCCGGACTCGGTCTTCGCGCACTACCGGCGGCTGATCTCGCTGCGGCACGACAACCCCACCATTGCGCTCGGCCGCTTCGAGTTGGTCCTCGCCGACCACCCGGCCGTATGGGCATTCACGCGCACCCTCGGTGACGATCAGTTGCTCGTCCTCGCCAACCTCTCGCGCGAGCCGGTGGACCTCGCCGACTTCGGCGCGGCCGGGTCGATCGAGGACTGGACGGGCGCGGTGGTCGTGTCGAATACCCGGACGACGGGCGGTATGCCCGACCGCACCCCTGAGGGTGCGCCCGGTCACCTCCCGCCGTGGTCGGCGCTCGTGCTCAACCGTCCGGGCCGCACCGAGCCGCGCGACAGCGGCACCCTTTAGCTCCAATCGCGTCGGGCCGGCGGATCACGGCCGATTCGACGGGGCGTGGTGCAGGGGCCGGGTCGGTGGTCAGTGCCCTTGCCCAGTGGTGCCGCCCGCGTTGCGGGCGCAGGTCGGAGGTCAGGCGAGCGTGCGGTCGAGCGCCGCGGCGAGCCGGCCCGGGTCGCGCTCACGCAACGAATAGCGGGCCCGCACAAGGGGTTTGTCGACGGTCAACACTCGCGTCAAGTCGATCGGGGTGCCTGACACGATCGCCTCGACCGGCATGGCGGCGATCGTGGCCTGCAGGTCCGCGATCTGCTGCTCGCCATAACCCATGGCCGGGAGAATCCCCACGGCGTTGGGGTACTTGGCGTAGGTCTCGGCGATGGCGCCAACGGCATACGGCTCGGGGTCGACGATCTCGGCGACGCCTGCGGCCCGGGCGGCGACGACGCCGGCGCCGAAGCTCATCGACCCGTGTGTCAGCGTCGGCCCGTCCTCGACGACGACGACGCGCCGGCCAGCGATAAGTCCGGGGCCGGCCAGAGTCACGGGGGAGTCGCAGCGCACGATCTCGGCATCGGGGTTCAGCGACCGCGCGCCCGCCTCGACGGCACTGATCTGCTCCTCGCTCGCGGAGTCGCACTTGGCGACGATGACGACATCGGCCATCCGGACGTTGGCTTCGCCCGGGTGGTAGGCCGATTCGTGTCCGGCCCGCAGGGGGTCGACGAGCACGATGTGCAGATCGCTGACATAGAACGGGATGTCGTTGTTGCCGCCGTCCCAGAGGATGACATCGGCCTCCTCCTCGGCCGCGCGCAAGATGCGCTCGTAGTCGACGCCGGCATAGACGATGACCCCGCTGTCGATGTGCGGCTCGTACTCCTCCCGCTCCTCGATCGTGCACTGGTGACGGTCGAGATCGGCATAGGTGGCGAAGCGCTGGCAGGCCTGCGCGGCCAGGTCGCCATAGGGCATGGGGTGGCGAATGGCGACGACGCGCAGCCCTCGCTTTCGCAGCAGCTCGGCGACGAAGCGCGTGGTCTGCGATTTGCCGACGCCGGTGCGGACCGCGGTGATCGCGACGACCGGGCGGGTCGAGCGCACCATCGTCGCCTTCGAGCCGTGCAGGACGAAGTCGGCGCCGGCCGCGATCGCGCGCGAGGCCAGGTGCATGACCCCCGCGTGCGGCAGGTCAGAGTAGGCGAACGCCACGACATCGACGCGCTCGCGCGCGATCAATGCCTCCAGTTCCGTCTCGTCGACGATCGGTATGCCGGCGGGGTAGAGCTCGCCGGCCAACTCCGGCGGGTAGGTCCGCCCGTCGATATCGGGGATCTGCGTCGCCGTGAAGGCGACCACCTCCACGCTCGGGTCATCGCGGTAGACGACATTGAAGTCGTGGAAGTCGCGACCCGCGGCGCCCAGGATGACGACGCGCTGACGTTCTCCGGCAAGGGTTTTCGGTGTGCCGCTCATGGCGATCTCCGCGGGGCTGAGGTCGACCGCGGGACCGACTTACCCGACGCGGGCAGTCCTGGCTGCGGGGACCCGCCTCCACCGCGATGCTATCGCGAACCGCCGCACCGCCGACGCCTAGGCCGGCGGTCGCGACGGTTCAGACGGACAGCGGGACGACGCGGTCGGTGAAGCCGGCGAGCACCTCGTTCAGCACGTCGACACCGATGCCCGGGCCGCCTGGGACGGCGATGCAGCCATCGGCGTCGAGTTCGAAGGGCGCGGTGATGTCCTGAGTGTAGTAGCGCGCGGACGCCGAGGTGTCGCCCGGCAGCACGAAGCCCGGCAATGCGGCGAGCGCCAGATTGGGTGCCCGGCCGATGCCCGTCTCCAGCATTCCGCCGCACCACACCGGTATGCCATTGGCCGCAGCCACATCGTGGATCCGGCGGGCCTCCAGGTAGCCGCCGACCCGCGAGGGTTTGATATTGATCACCGAGCAGGCGCGCATCGCGATCGCGGTCGCGGCGTCGCGCGCCGAGGTGATCGACTCATCCAGGCAGACCGGCGTCCGGATCAACCGGGCCAGCTCTGCGTGGCCGCGCAGGTCGTCCTCGCGCAGCGGTTGCTCGATCAGGAGCAGCCCGAACTCATCCAGTCGCGCCAGATGCTGCGCGTCCATCAGCGTGTAGGCGGTATTGGCGTCCACCTGCAACTGAATGTCGCCGAACTCCTTGCGCACCAGGCGAACCGGTTCGATATCCCAGCCCGGCTCGATCTTGAGTTTGATGCGCACATAGCCCGCGTCGAGATACCCGGCGACGGCGGCGAGCAGGTCGGCATGGGCGTCCATGATGCCCACCGACACACCCGCCGGCACGCGTTCGCGCACCGATCCGAGATAGGTCGCGAACGGCATACGGGCACTCTTGAGCTCCGCGTCGAGGACGGCGGTCTCCAGCAGGTGCTTGGCCATGAAGTGGCGCTTGACCGGCTCCAGCGCCGGCTTGACGCGAGCCGCCCTCACCTCATCGCCAAGGGCCACCAGCCGCGGCAGCAGATGATCGCGCAGGACGAGTTCGACCCCATCGAGCCACTCCTCGCTGTAGAGCGGGTCGATCTCGGCGCCGCACTCGGCCCACCCCTCGGCACCCTCGTCGGTCACCATGCGCAGCACGATGGTGTCCCGGTCGTAGGACGTGCCGAAGGAGGTGCGGAAGGGCGCCACCAGCGGCATCCGCACCCAGCGCAACTCGGCGTGCGCGATCCTCATGACGACTCCTTCACGGTCAGGTGATACCAGCCTCGACGGGTCACGCCGACCGCGACGTAGCCGGCGGCGAAGGCGTCGGTGAGCCACTCCCGGGTGGCCGACCGCCACGCGCTCGCCTGGGACGGATCACTGCGGCGCAGGGCGACGATATCCGCCGGCACGCGCAGCCAGCGTGCGCCGTCCCCGAGGACATGGGCCGGATCGCCGTCCGGCCCGGCGACGCCGCCGACTGCCGGCGGCTCCGGTGGCTCGGCCCGCGGACCGGGATCGGTCAGCACCCACCGGGCCACCAGCCGGTCCGCCGGGTCACTGCCATTGATCCGGTCGGACATCACGCCATAGAACTCCGGCTCGTAACAGTCCACAGCAGCTCCGAGCTTGGTGAGATTGAAGCGCGCATTGCGGCCGACGAGGGGGTCGAAAGTCCAACTCATGCAATGGATTCCGCGCTCCAGGCACCACTGCCGCTGGTGCAGCTTCAGCAAGAGTCCCAGGCCCCGCTGCTCATGCCCGGGCGCGGTCGCCGCGATATAGCTGTATGCCGTTCCCGGCGCCCCGCGCCCCAGCGCGGCGGCACCCAGCAGGGCCCCAGCGCCATCGTGAAGGAGCGTGACCAGCCCGTCCGCGTGCGCCAGACTGCGCAGCATCTCGCTGCCGATCGGCAGGCCCTCGTCATTGCGTCCCCACACCGCGCCGAAGAGCTCGGCAGCGGCCCGCATCTGCGCCATCGTGTGCGCCGCGCGCGCCTGCGGCTCCGGCTCAGTCGTCATGACGTACAGCATGCCCGAGCGCGCCGGGGTGCGTTCGCGCGAGCGGCCTCGAGCCCCGGGACATAGGGTGCCGCCCATGCACACCGGCCGAATCACCGCCGGCCTGCTCGCGCCATTCGCCCTCCTCAGCGCCGGCGGTCCGGCCGGCGCGCAGGACGGGAACGCCGTCGAACTCGTCGGCGAGTTCGCCCGCTGGGAAGAGAAGCGGATCGCGGAGTCCAGCGGCCTGCTCTGGTGGCGCGATCGCCTGATCACGACGAACGACTCCGGCGACGAGGCGGTGCTCTATGTCGCCGATCGCACCGGTCGCGAGACCGCGCGCCTGCGGTATGCCGATTCCGACCCCACCGATGTCGAAGCCCTCGCGCTGGGGCCGGACGGCACCATCTGGGTCGGTGACATCGGCGACAACGCCCAGCAGCGCAGCACCATCACGGTCGTCCGGGTGCCGTCCCCGCCCCTCGACCACGACGACCATGTCTCTGGCACCCGCTACGACCTGCGCTATCCGGACGGCCCGCACAATGCCGAGGCGTTGCTCGTCCACCCCACGACGGGCGCGTTCTATGTCGTCACCAAGGCCCTCGTGGGCGCGATCTACCGGGCGCCGCAGCCGCTGCGCGCGGACGGGGTCAACGCGCTGGCATACGTCGGTCCGGCACCGGCGATCGTCACCGACGCGACCTTCGCGCCCGGGGGCGCGCAGGTCTACCTGCGTGGCTATGCGAGCGTGACCGTGCTCGACTATCCGGACTTCACGCTGCGGGCCACCTGGCCCACACCCGCGCAGCCGCAGGGCGAAGGGCTGGCCAATGGGCCCGATGGCACCCTCCTGGCCTCGACCGAGGGCTCACGCTCGGCGATCCAGCAGTGGCGGATGCCGCCGCTCCCCGCCCGGGTCGGGGCCACCGGCGCCTCGCCCACGTCGTCCTTTCCGGCGCCCACCGCATCGCCCGCGGCCGCACCGATCGCTTCCGAGTCATCCGCTCCCGAGTCATCCGCGCCCGAGTCATCCGCACCCGAGGCGCCCGGCTCCGCGGCAGAGGCTCGCCGGTGGCGCGTCGTCGCCCCCGCCCTCGCTCTCGCGGTCGCC
>NZ_DAOQZV010000187.1:0-6406 GCF_035343835.1 Nostocoides sp.
CGAGGCCGGCCAGTACGCCGCCGGCGCCGTGGCCGAAAGCCGGCGCGCGGGCGCGGAGGCCTTCTTCGGACGGCTCAGCGCGGCCGACCGAGCGAGTCTGACGCGCATCCTGACGACCCTGCTTCAGGACTGAATCCACCCGCTCATGCGACGGCCTACCGGGCAGCACCTGGGGTGATCACCCCACGTTGTTGGCGGTAGGCAGTTCGCAAAGACTGCGGGTGGGCCCGCGGGCGCTGGGCGGGCTACTGACTCGGCGGAAGCTGACCCGGGGGCGGCGTGGTCGGGATCTGCGCGGGAGCGGTGTCCTGCGGGGAGTTGTAGCCGGCCGGCGGCGGGATGTTGTAGTTGCTCTGCCCGAAGTCGACCTTGACCGGGTCACGCTCGGCGCCTTCGACCTCGAAGTACTCCTCGCGCTTGATGTTGAACATGCCGGCGACGAAGTTGCTCGGGACGGTCTCGACCTTGGTGTTCAGCTCGCGGACATTGGCGTTGTAGTAACGCCGGGCGGAGGCGATACGGTCCTCCGTCGAGGTCAGTTCGTTCTGCAGGGCCATGAAGTTCTGGTTGGCCTTCAGGTCGGGGTAGGCCTCGGCCACCGCGATCAGGCGCCCGAGAGCGGCGCTGAGCATGCCCTCGCTCTGTGCCTGCTGCGCCGGTGTCTGTCCGCCGGCCATGGCGGCGCCGCGCGCCTTCATGACGTCCTCGAGGGTGCCGCGTTCGTGCGCTGCGTACCCCTTCACGGTCTCGACGAGATTGCCGATCAAGTCATGGCGGCGCTTGAGTTCGACGTCAATCTGGCGCCAGGCCTCCTGCACCAGATTGCGCAGCTTGATCAGGCCGTTGTAGACCCCGACGGCCCAGAGCGCGACGAGCACGATCAGACCGAGGATCACGAGGATCGCAATGAGCACGGGCACTCCTTCGTCAGCCGACCGTGGCCGGGCGGGGCGCCGGGATGGTCCGGTCGCCGACTGGAAGCTTAACCGGCCGGGGCGCGGCAGACCCGCGAATGCCGGTCCGGAGGCCGGACCACAGGGCTCAGTGCGCCGGCCGCCGCGCCTCGATCAGGTGCCGCGTCGAGTGCGCGACGAAGACACCGTCGCGCTCGATCACCGCGTGCATGCGCGCGAGCGCATCGTGGTAGCGCTCGACCGAGAAGTCCGGCACCCACCAGACGCAGCGTCGCAAGATCCAGACGACGGCGCCGACGTCGAAGAACTCCATTCGGCAGCGCGCGGTCTGCAGGTTGACGATCTCGAGTCCGTGATACTCCGCCTCGGCGGCCTCCAGGCGCGGGTCGCGGCCGCGGCGGATGTCGGGGACCGGCCCGAGGAAGATGACCGTCCACCCCTCGTGGCGCACATCCGTGGGGGAAGGACCGGCATCTCGGCGAGCACCTCGCCGGCGCCGGTGTCGACGTCGAGTGCGGATCCCACGTGCGCGAGCCGGTCCGCGAGTTGGCGGCTGTAACCCCAGGGCGGGCGCTCTTCGGTCGCTCGCCCGTCGAGCCACCCGAAATCCTAACCCGACACATCAGCGGTATCGGCCTCCGCGACGAGACCGTCGAAGTCCCTCACACCCCCCACCCTTCCGTATGCCGTGCGAACCCGCCCGCCGAAAGTATCCCCACTGCGTGCGACTCCACGCGCGCAGTGGGCGGCTATCTCAGGCCACGAAATCGATGCGGTGGTCGCGGCCCCGGAAAGCGACCGTGTCGCCGGCGCGGTGTCCGGCCAGCACGGCATACAGCGGGCTGTCGATCGACATGCCTTCGTAGGTGACACCGTCGCAATCGAGGGCCCCGGCGACCACTCCGACGACGTAGCGGTCGCCGTCGAGGCCGATGATCGCCCCCGGGGACACGCGCTCGCGGGGGCCGAAGTCGAGCGTCTCGAGCTCGGCGAGCGCGGTCTGTTGCCTCGCCACCGTCTCCTCGAAGAGCGCCGCGAGGCCACCGGCCTCGTCGGTCTGGGACTGGTCGTCGACCGAGAACGAGGAGTCCTGGTCGAGTTTGCCCGCGGCCTGCTCGGCCCCGACGCTCTCCTGCGCCGCGGCCACCTCCTCGCGCGCCCGGGCGAGAAGCACCTCGCGGACCCGCGCCTTGGCTCCCGCATCCATCGTCATCTCAGGCCAGCCCGAGGTCAGTGAGCGAGAAGGCGTGGCGGTAGGCCAGGCCGGCGGCCGCGAACTTCTCCGCCGCCCCCGTCGCCCGGTCGGCAATCGTCGCGACCGCGACGACCTCGGCACCGAGGTCGCGCGCCGCATCAGCCGCATCGAGCGGCGAGGCGCCCGTGGTCGAGGTGTCCTCGACGATCAGCACCCGGCGACCGGCGATCGACGGCCCCTCCACCCGCTGCTGCAGGCCATGCGCCTTGCCGGCCTTGCGGACGACGAAGGCATCCAGCCGCTCGCCCGCCGCGGCCGCGGCGTGGAGCATCGAGGTCGCAACCGGGTCGGCGCCCAGGGTCAGGCCCCCCACGGCGTCGAAGTCCAGGTCGGCCACGAGTTCGCGCATGACGCGCCCGACCAACGGCGCGGCCTCCCCGTCAAGGGTGATCCGGCGCAGGTCGACGTAATAGTCGGCCTCCCGACCCGAGGAGAGCGTCACACGACCGTGAACGATGGCTTTGTCCTTGATGAGCGCGAGGAGGCGCTCCCGGTCCGGCGAGAAGGCAGTCATACGGCAAGCGTATGGGGCGGGCGGATCAGTACTGGAAGATCTCAGCCGAGTGGGCAGCCACGGTGACCGACCCCGAGACGCGGGCGCCGTCCAGGGTGCGGGCGCCCTGAGTCAGCCGCAGGCCCGAGGACGACTTGCCGACGTTGACGACGACCTTGCCCTTGGTGAAGTTGCGGGCATACATGCCCGTGCCGATCTTGGTGTAGGACCCCGTCGGGGTGCCGATGTCGATCTGGTTGAAGGGGTGCGCGCCCCACGAGGCGCCGGCGTTCTTGTCGCGCAGGAAGCAGAAGTAGGAGTTGCCGTTCGAGCCCATCAAGAAGGTCGCCAGCGCGTATTTGTGCCAGGCGTTCTTCTGGGTCTCGGACGCATTCGTCCACAGCTTCGTCATCGACAGGACGCGGCTGCCCTTGTTCTGGACGTCGATCATCATGTCGACGTCCTGCTTCCAGTTGGTCTCGCTGTAGTAGGCGCCGACCGGGGAGTGGGCCTCGCGGACGAAGAGCTCCGGCTCCATGCCGTCATTGCCGGCGACCAGGCCCTTGGAGGACATCGTCGTCGAGAAGTACCGCCGGCCGTTGCCCAGGCCATTGCCCATGACGGTCTTGCCGCCGGTGGCCTTCTTGGCGGCGACGGTGATGTCGTCGGCCCAGCCGATCCACTGCGGGTGCGTCCACTGCTTGCCATTGGTGACCGGCATCGAGGACAGGTAGTTGCCCATCAGCGGGCCGGAGCCGAGGACGTCGAGGAAGCAGCCGTCGTACTTGCTGACATTGATCAACTCGACGCAGCTCTTGCCGACCTCGGCCGCCCAGGCCGGGCTGGAGAGATTCATCAGGAAGGTCGTGGGCCACTTGCGGGCGTAGATCTTCTGACCGGACTTGTTCTTGGCGTAGAGGCTGTCGGCATAGCCCTTGCCGCCGAAGGTGGCGTTGCGGTAGGCCAGCACCTTCAGGCTCGGATTGGCTGCCTTCATCGCCGCGATGTCCTTGGTGAACTTGCCGCGCATCGCGACGATGACGCTCATCCGGCGGGCGAGATCCTGGGCCTGGGCGGTGGTGAAGGACTTCTGGCCGGCCATCCACTCGGCCGACCAGAGCTTGAGGAACTTCCCCGTGGCGGCGCTAGAGGCGGCCTGAGGCGCCGGCTCGGGGGCGGCCGAGGCGCTCGGGAGTCCGGCGGCGAGCAGGCCGACACAGGTGGCTCCGGAGGCGACCAGCGCGAGGGCACGGCGCGGCGACGAAGAGGGAAAAGACATGGGGTGTGCTCCAGGTGAGATGGGGGACAGGTCCTGGTGCCGATCGATGGTACTTGCCTTTTCGGTGCCGGTCGATGATCCGCGGGTTGCAGGTGAGCGAGCGCGGTGCGACGCGCAGCAGGCCGACAACGGCCCGGTAGCCGCGCCCTGGGATCGAGACGACCCGCCCGCGGTCCGCATCGGCGAGGGCCTCCCTGACCACCTTTTGAACCGGGAGCCAGGCGAATTCGGGCATCCCTGTCATGGCCAGCCCGGCCCGCTGGTGGAACTCGGTATGCACGAATCCCGGGCAGAGCGCCGTCGCCGTGACGCCCGATCCCGCCAGCCGCCCGGCAACCGATTCTGTGAGCACCGTCACATACCACTTCGCGGCCGAATAGCTGCTGCCCGCGATCAAGACGGCCACCGATGAGACATTGATGATGCGCCCGTGTCCGCGCTCCCGCATGGCCTTGGCCGCGGCGTGGGTCAAGACGAGAACCGCCCGGCACAGCACATCCAAGAGCGCCTCCTCGTCGGCGATCTCCGTGTCGAGGAAGCCGTGCCCCAGTCCGAAGCCGGCGTTGTTGACGGCACCTCGACCGGCCGCTCGAAGTCGGCCACCCGGTCGGCGACACGCGCCAAGTCCGCGCGCACGCCCAGATCAGCGGGCAGCACCTCCACCCCGATCCCGTATGCCGTTCGCAACCGCCCCGCCGTCGCCTCCAGTCGCGTTGTGCGGGGGTGGCCCGCCGGCCCGGGCGCGGGCTCGGTTACCGTGGCCGGATGCGGATCGCGACATGGAATGTCAACTCCATCCGGAGCCGCATCGAGCGCGTGATCCCCTGGCTGGAGCGCTCCGACGTCGATGTGCTCGCGATCCAGGAGACCAAGACCCGCGAGGATCAGTTCCCCTTCTTCCGCTTCGAGGAACTGGGCTACGAAGTCGCGCACCACGGCTGCAACCAGTGGAATGGTGTCGCGATTGCGTCGCGCGTCGGGCTGACCGATGTGGTCGCCGGCTTCGCGGACGCGCCGCTGTGGGGTGAGGCGACGAGCGCCGAGGCGCGGCACCTGGGGGCGACCTGCGGTGGCATCAGGGTCAACAGCCTCTACGTCCCCAACGGCCGCAACATCCTTGACCCCCATATGGACTACAAGATCGACTGGCTCGGCCGGTTGCGCGACGCCGCCCAGGGCTGGCTCGCGGACGGGCCGAGCGTGCTGATGGGCGACTGGAATATCGCCCCCCGCGATGAGGATGTCTGGTCGATGGAGTTCTACATCGACAAGTCCCACGTCTCGCCCCGCGAGCGGGCCGCCTTCGCGGCGATCCTCGATGCCGGGTATGTCGACCTGGTGCGCCCGCTGCTGCCGGGGCCGAAGGTCTACACCTACTGGGATTACCAGCAGTTGCGCTTCCAGAAGGGCCGTGGCATGCGCATCGACTTCGTCCTCGGCTCGCCCGACGTGGCTGCGCGGGTGACCGGCGCGGTCATCGACCGCGAGGAGCGCAAGGGCAAGGGTGCGTCCGACCACGCTCCGGTCATCGTGGAGTTGACCGATGCCTGAGCGGCTCAGCGGCGAGCGCTTCGAGATCCCCCGGCCGGGTGGCGCACGCATCGTCGGCGAGACGTATGACCCGGTGGGCCGGGTCGATCCGGCCCTCCCGGTGGTCGTGCTCGCGCACGGGTGGACACTCAACCGCACGCTGTGGAGCCGGGTGATCCGCGGTCTGCAGGAGCGATTGCCGATCCGGGTGGTTGCCTACGACCAGCGCGGTCATGGCGAGTCGGTGCCCGGCAGCGTCGCACCGTCGATCCGGCTGCTCGGTGAGGACCTCGCGGCGGTCATCGACGAATGCGGCGGCCGGGGCCGGCTGGTCTTGTGCGGGCACTCGATGGGCGGCATGACCGTCATGGCGTATGCGGGCCTGCACCCCGCCGACGTGATCGCCCGCGTCGCGGGTGTGCTTCTGCTCGGGACCGCAGCCGCCGACGTCTCGCGCCCCGGATGGGTGGGCAAGATCGAGATGGGCGTCATGCACGTCGCGGCCCGCGGTCCGCGGATCCCCGCGGGGGTCTTTGTGACCAAACGGCATCAGCGCCACCTGAACTTCGGCGACGACGCCGACCCCCGCGATGTCGCGCTCGTGCGCAAGGCGATCGCGGGCACCAAGATCAAGGACATGGGCTCCTATTTCACGGCCCTGGAGGGGATGGACGAGCGCGCGTCGCTCGCCGCGCTGGCCACGGTGCCGACCACGATCATGGTCGGGTCGAAGGACCGGCTGACCCCGCCGCCCTACGCCTATGCGCTGCACGAGGGCATCCCCGGGTCGGCGCTGATCGAGTTCCCCGGCAAGGGCCACATGCTCGGCTACGAAGCCACCGCCGAGGTCGTCGCCCAGCTCATCGCCTACGCGACTCCCTGACGTCCCTGACGTCGAGTGGCCGGTTCAGACCCGTCGAAAGGCCGGTTCAGAC
>NZ_DAOQZV010000188.1:0-6398 GCF_035343835.1 Nostocoides sp.
CGCTGCGCCGGCCGATGCGGCCCCGGCCGGCCCGACGCTGGTCGCCCCTGCCTGGATGGCCGCTCCCGCGGCGAGTGCTGTGGTGCGGAATCTGCGCATCCTCATGGCTCATCTCCCCTTGGACCCGCCAGGCCCCGTTGGCCCGGCCCTTGGACGACCATGACACCGCGCTCGAGGCAACACACCGGACAATGTCCCGGCGTGGGCGCCGCGCCCCCACCGGCCCGCGCATCATCCGACGGCGCAATCGGCGGCTCACCGCCCGGGTGCGCGCATACGCGGGAGGCGGCTCAGGTCAGCGCGAGATAGATCAGCCAGATCACCACGACCAGGGCGACCAGGCTGGAGGCCGCGATCGCGGCGTCGACATAGCGCGGGCGGGCGCGGCCCGCGCGACGCGGCGGGGGCGGCGGAGTGGACGCAGGCATACGGGCCGTCAGCCGTTGAACTCGAGCGGGTTCGGGCCGGTGCGCATCCCGCGGTCCAGGCCTTCGATCGCCTCCATGTCCTCGGCGTCCAAGGAGATCCCGAAGACGTCGAAATTCTCCGCGATCCGGCTCGGGGTCACCGACTTCGGGATCACCACATTGCCGAGCGCCAGCTGCCAGGCGAGGATCGCCTGCGCCGGCGAGACCCCATGCTTGGCGGCGATCGCGCCGATGACCGGGTCGTCGAGCACCTGCTTGCCGGACGCGAGCGGGCTCCACGCCTCGGTGACGATCCCGTGCTCGGCGTGGAAGGCCCGCAACTCGCGCTGCTGCAGGTAGGGGTGCAACTCGATCTGGTTGATCGCCGGATACTCCCCCGTTGCCGCGTTTGCGGCCTCGAGATGCGCCGGATCGAAGTTCGACACCCCGACCGCGCGCACGCGCCCCTCGCCGCGCAGCGCGACCAGGATCTCCCACGCCTCGACATAGCGGCCCTGCTCCGGGAAGGGCCAATGCAGCAAGAAGAGGTCGAGCACATCGAGTCCCAGCCGCTCGGTGCTGGCGTTGAAGGAGGAGCGGGCGTCGGGGAAGTCGGTCGGCCACAACTTCGAGGTCACGAAGACCTCCTCGCGCGGTAGCCCGGACTGGACGAGCGCCCGGCCCACGCCGGTCTCGTTGTGATAGAGCTTCGCGGTGTCGATGTGCCGGTAGCCGACACCCAGCGCCTCGACGACGGCGATGAACGCCTCGTCGTCAGGCACCTGCCAGACACCGAAGCCGAGTTGCGGGATGGCGACCGTGGTCGAGCCGGCGCGCAGGTCCTTGTGCGGTTGCGTCATAGGCCCACTGTAGGCACCTATGACGCACCTAACCCGCGGATCGACGCGTCGGCGACGGGCCGCCCGCTAGGCTCCCGAACATGCCGACGATCACCAAAGTCCTCATTGCCAACCGCGGTGAAATCGCCGTCCGTGTCGCGCGGGCGTGCCGGGATGCGGGCATCGGATCCGTGGCCGTGTATGCCGAGCCGGACCGCGACGCGCTGCATGTCAAGGTCGCCGACGAGGCCTACGCCCTCGGCGGTTCGACGCCCGCGGACTCGTATCTGCTGCAGGACAAGCTCATCGACATCGCGCACCAGTCCGGGGCCAACGCCATCCACCCCGGTTACGGCTTCCTCGCCGAGAACGGCCCTTTCGCCCAGAAGGTCATCGACGCCGGCCTGATCTGGATCGGCCCGGGACCCGAGGCCATCGACTCCCTCGGTGACAAGGTCAAGGCCCGGCACATCGCGCTGGCCGCCGACGCGCCGCTCGTGCCGGGCACGAAGAACCCGGTCAGCGGCCCTGACGAGGTGGTCGCCTTCGCGACCGAGCACGGACTCCCCGTCGCGATCAAGGCGGCATACGGCGGCGGCGGCCGCGGCCTGAAGGTCGCGCGCACGATCGAGGAGATCCCCGAACTGTATGACAGCGCCGTCCGGGAGGCGGTCACCGCCTTTGGCCGCGGCGAGTGTTTTGTCGAGCGCTTCCTCGACCACCCGCGGCACGTCGAGACCCAGTGCCTGGCCGACATGCACGGCAATGTCGTCGTCGTCTCGACGCGCGACTGCTCGCTGCAGCGTCGCAACCAGAAGCTTGTGGAGGAAGCCCCGGCCCCCTTCATCACCGACGAGCAGCACGCCGAGTTGCTGCGCGCGTCCAAGGCCATCCTCAAGGGCGCCGGGTATGTCGGCGCCGGCACCTGCGAGTTCCTCATCGGGCCGCAGGGCGATATCTCCTTCCTCGAGGTCAACACCCGTCTCCAGGTCGAGCACCCGGTGACCGAGGAAGTCACCGGGATCGACCTGGTCCGCGAGCAGTTTCGCATCGCGAACGGCGAGGCCCTCAGCTTCACCGACCCCGAGCCGCACGCCCACTCCATCGAGTTCCGGATCAACGGCGAGGATGCCGGCCGCGGCTTCCTGCCGGCTCCGGGGACGGTCACCACGATGGTTATCCCCCAAGGACCGGGCGTGCGCTGGGACGCCGGCATCGTCGAGGGCGACACCATCGCCGGCGCCTTCGACTCCCTGATCGCCAAGTTGATCGTCACCGGACGCACCCGCCAGGAGGCCCTGGAGCGGTCGCGCCGGGCCCTCGACGAACTCGTCATCGAGGGCATGCCGACGGTGACGCCCTTCCACCGCGCCGTTGTCGCCAACCCCGACTTCGCCCCCGCGGACCCGGCCGAGAAGTTCCGCACGCATACCCGGTGGATCGAGACCGAGTTCGTCAACGACATCGCCCCGTATGCCGGCACGACGGCCGATGCGCCCGAGGCCGAGGAGCGCCAGCACATCGTCGTTGAGGTCGGCGGCAAGCGCGTGGAGGTCTCCTTGCCCGGTTCACTGTCGTTAGGTGGAGGTGGCGGCGCTACCGCCGCGAAGAAGAAGGCGCCGCGTCGCAGCGGTGGTGCGAAGTCCGGCGCGGCCGCGTCGGGCGATTCCCTCACCGCGCCGATGCAGGGCACCATCGTCAAGGTGGCTGTCGCCGACGGTCAGCAGGTTGCCGCCGGTGAACTCGTGCTCGTCCTCGAGGCGATGAAGATGGAGCAGCCGATCAATGCCCACAAGGCGGGCACGATCAGCGGCCTGAGCGCCACCGTCGGCGCGACCGTCGCCAATGGCGCGGTTCTCTGCGAGATCAACGACTGACGCGCCCACCCCCGGACGCGTTCACTCAGGGGCTGACGACAACGCGCTGTCGACCTGCCCGAGGCTGGTCAGCTTCTTGGTGCCCAGGTCATAACGCGCCCACGCGCTGGTGCGGTGCGTCGAATCCCAGGAGTGCCGCAGGTAGGCCTGAGAGCCGACAACGGTCAGGACAGTCGGCTGCGCCGACGCGGCGAGCCCGAGCTTTTCCGTGGCCAGCGCGCCATCGGCGCTGAGGCGTGCGTAGGTCAGCGGGTCGCCGGCCGGTGGCACGTAGGTCACGAGCGGCAGGCTCGACGTGCGCCAGCCGCGAACATCGGTGTTGTGGTCGCGGCCGGCCTTGGTCAGCACGGTCGCGCCCGTGCTCGCGAAGGCCACGAGGTCGGCCGGGCCCAGTGACTTGGTCAGGTCATGCAGGCACGACGCCAGCACCGCCGAGCTGCTCCACCACCTGATCGGGTCACCGTCCCAGCCGGCCGGTGCGCCGCGCACGGTCGAGGCCACGGCCCCGGTGGCGATGGTGATCACGCGAAGGCTGACCTTGTCGGGCCCGGTGACGACAACCGTCCCCGCGGACCGACCTGCGATGGGGTGGGTCGAGGCATAGTCGACCGCGATCGTGCGCACATGCCGGCCGGCGAAGTCCTAGACGTGCAGTGACGGCGGCCCGCCGATTTGGGCCACCCAACGGACGCGGTGACAACGGCCGATCAGCGGGTGGGCACAGACATGGAATCTCCTCGGCTGACGATGTCCATGAGCCTAACGACAGGTGCCGACAGCCTTCCCTGACTAGGGTGGCTGAGGTCGATCCGAGGAGGGGTGGGCTCATGAAGCGGACTGTGTGGGCGGCTGGCGCGACGGCCGCCGTGGTGGGCGTGGGCGTGACAACGGTCGGTGCGGCGCCCACGGGGGCGAGCGACGGCATACGCACGCAAGTCGTCGTGGACGGCCAAGCCCAGCCGGTCTTCGCCGTGCGCGCGGCGGACTGGATCGTCAAGGAAGCGTGGGTGAGCGTGCCCGTGGATTCCGACCACGACGGCCGGCCCGACCGGGCGCACATCCGGTATGCCGTGGCCAAGGACGCCCCGCAGCGGGTTCCGGTGATCATGGTGGCCAGTCCCTACTGGGTGGGGGTCAATGACGTCGCCAACCACAATGTCGACCACGACCTCTACGACCCCGACACGCGCGCGGGCGCCCGGCAGCCGGGGCACGAGCGGGCGACGGGCGGTGGTGTCCAACTGCTCGATCGTTGGACGGCGGCCACGTGGATCTCGCGGGGCTTCGGCTATGTCGAGTTCGAGTCGCTCGGCACCGGCGGCTCCACTGGGTGCCCCACGACGGGCGGAGCCAACGAAAGCCTCGGCCCGAAGGCGGCCATCGACTGGCTGAACGGGCGCGCGAGTGCGGTGGACGCGTCCGGGCGGGCCGTGGCTGCCGGATGGAGCAATGGGCGGGTGGGCATGATCGGCACGTCCTACGACGGGACCCTGCCCAATGCCGTGGCGACCACCGGCGTCGAGGGCCTTGAGGCGATCATCCCGATCTCGGCGATCTCGGACTGGTACGGCTACTACCGGGCCGGTGGGGCGGTGGTCGCGCCGGAGGGCTACCAGGGTGAAGACGCCGATGTCCTGGCGAAGTTCGTGCTCACGCGGGCGAATCGTGCGATCTGCAAGCCGGTGATCAATACCCTTGCGCGACAACAGGATCGAGTCACCGGGGATCTGAACTCCTTCTGGGCTCAACGCTCATACCTCGCCGATGTCTCCCGGGTCAAGGCCGCGGTGTATGTCGCGCACGGACTGCAAGACTGGAATGTCAAGCCCAGCCAGGCGGGGCTCTGGTATCGCGCGCTGCGCGCCCAAGGCACACCGGCGAAGATCTTCTGGCACCAGTGGGGGCACGGCGGGCCGCCGCCACTCTACGAACAGAACCGCTGGTTCACCCGCTATGTGCTCGGAGTGCGCAATGGCGTCGAAAGTGACCCGCGCGCCATCATCGAGACCCCCGAGGGCACCTCGCCGCGGTATGCCGATTGGCCCCTCCCCGGCAGCGCGGCCCGGACCACGACCCTCGCCGATCTGACCTTGCGCGCGGGCGCGTCGGGTCGCCTGCTCACCTTCGCCGACGATCCGAGGCAGAGCCTCATCCCGTTCACGACGTCGCCGACGCGATCCACCGGGCTCGCCTTTGCGACCGCCCCCTTGACGGCGAACACCCGGCTCTCCGGATTCGCGTCCGCCGATCTGCGACTCGCGCTCGGGCAGGGCAATGCCAACCTGAGCATCGGCGTCTTCGACCTCAACGCACGCGGAATGGCCACGCTGATCACCCAGGGCTGGGCCGACCCACAGAACCGCAACTCCCTCTGGCGCACCGACGCGATCACACCGGGCCAGTTCATGCGGGTGCGGGTCGACCTCGAAGCCAACGATCATGTCATCGCCAAGGGCCACCGCATCGGCGTCACGATCCTGCAGTCCGACCACGAGTTCACCATCCGCCCGCCCGCCGGCAAGACCATGACGATCGACACCCGCGCGAGCACGATCACCCTGCCCCTGACCCAGCCGCTGCCCTGAATCTGTTGGGGCAGGCAACCTTTCGGGGCCACCCTCCGTGTCTGAGGATGACCCAGGAAGGAGGGTGAGGTGTTCGGACCGTCCAAGGCCACGCGCGATGCGGAGTTCACCGCATTCGTGTCGTCCGCCCAGACCCCGTTGCTGCGCATGGCCTATGCGCTCACCGGGGATTCGCATGCCGCGCGGGACCTCGTGCAAGAGGCCCTGCTCAAGACCTATCTCGCGTGGGGGCGTATCCGCACCGACGACGCGCTGGCCTACACGCGCCGGATCATCGTCAACCAGCGCATCGACACCTGGCGCAAGACGGGGAAGGAGACCGCCTCCGGCGAGTTGCCGGAGGGTGTGCGGCCAGACGGAAGTGGCACGGTAGACGCCCGCGACAGCCTCGTGCGCCTCCTCGCCACCCTGCCCGAGCAGCAGCGCAAGATCGTCGTCCTGCGCCATTACGCCGACATGAGCGAGGCCCAGGTGGCCGAGCAACTCGGCATCTCCGTCGGCGCCGTCAAGAGCGCCGCCTCTCGCGGCCTCGCCGCCCTCCGTACCCACGCCGCCACCGAAGGAGGCACCCGATGAACCTCGACCTGTCCAGTTTCGACCCCGATCTCGACGAGCGCCTGCGTCGCGAACTCGGCGAGGCCGACCTGACGCCCTTCGACCCGGCGGCCCTGACCGCAGCCGGCGGGCGCG
>NZ_DAOQZV010000189.1:0-6363 GCF_035343835.1 Nostocoides sp.
CGACGGGGCGTCCGCGGCGCCGAGCCCCTCCCAGGACGGGGACGTCGGTCCCGCCGTCATCGAGGACGTGCCGGCGGCAGCGCCGAGCCCGGTCCAGAGCGTGGCCCGGCTGCGGCATACGTATCGTTTCGGGGGCACCATCGGCGAGCTTGCCGAAGCGATCCGCGCCGGTGACGCAGCGGCCACCCTCCGCCTGCTCACGGGCGGCGCGCCGGAGGCGACGCTGATCCCCAACGCCGAGCCGCGCAAGGCCCTGCTCGTCGCCTCCGCGCTGACCCTGCGTGAGCGGGCCCTCGATGGCGACGCGCGAGGCGCTCTCGACGCGCTCGCGCATCATCGCTTGCTGTGCGCCCACCGCACCGGCCCGGTCGGGGTCACGCACTGGAACCGCCTCGTCACCCAGTGGCTCAGCGAACGGGTCGATGACAACTTCTGGGCGGCCTACTATCCCGGCCGGCCACTGCTGGTCACGACGAACGACTACGGCATGGACCTTTTCAACGGCGACACCGGCGTTGTCCTGCGCCGCGACGGGCGGCTGATCGCCGCGTTCGACCGCGGCACGCAGACCCGGGAGATCGCGGTCGCGCGCTTCAGCGATGTCGAGACCATGTATGCCGCAACGGTCCACAAGAGCCAGGGCAGCCAGGCCGAGCACGTCACGGTCGTGCTGCCCGAGATGGACTCGCCCCTGCTGACCCGAGAGCTCATCTACACCGCCGTGACCCGGGCCCAACGCGAGGTCACCGTGATCGGCACCCCCGCCGCGATCGGTGAAGGCCTTGCACGCCGTAGCGTGCGCGCTTCGGGCTTGCGTCAGCGCTTGACCCAGGATTTCCCGACACTGAGTCCGCAGAGTTAGTTTGAGCGGATGAACTCGCCCATCGCCGCAGCCACGTGGCTGGGTGAGTTGACCGACGAGTTGATCAGTCGGCAGGTCGACCCGGGGACCTTCGTGCGCGGCCGCGGCTATGCCGATTCGGGGATGGTCCGCAATCTGACCTCTGCTGACCGGGGCCGGATGCTGCTCGCCGAGGTCGAGGGCACGCGCAGCCGCCCCTATCAGACGCTGATCACGGTCACCGACACCCACCGGGGCCCGGGTCCACGCTGGACGTCGCGCTGCAGCTGCCCGGTCGGCACGGACTGCAAGCACACGGTGGCTGTCCTCCTCTATGCCCGGGCCCGCTTCGCCGAAGCGAACGCGGGGCCGGTCACCCCGGACTGGGAGCAGGCGCTGCGGCGGCTGATCGAGGAGCGAGCGGAGCCCAAAGACACCGCGCCTGGACTGGGCCTGATCATCGACCCGCTGCCGGTTGCCGCGAACTACCGTGCGATGATGGGCCAGCCTCGCATCGCCCTCCGCCCGACCCGGCGTACCAAGACCGGGCAGTGGGCGCGCAACCTGACGTGGTCCGAACTCGCCTCCCCCGGTGGGTCGCGAATGCCGATGAACCGCACCCACCTGAGCGCCCTGCGCGCCATCCACGACTTACATCGGATCGCCGGCGGCCGCGACGGCTACTTCTACACGACCTCCGAGATCTATCTCGGCGCACTCGGGATCCGCGTCTGGCCGCTGCTGCGTCAGGCCCTCGAGTCGGGCGTCGAACTCTTGGCCGGCCCCAATGTGAACGGTGACCTGCGCCTGATCCGCGAGCCCGGACGGATCGTCATCGACGCCACCCGGGACGACAACGAGATCGTGCTGCGCACCACCGTGGACGCAAGCGGGGACCTCGGCCCAGTCCAGGGCGTACAGATCCTCGGGGAGCCACCACACGGCCTGGCCGTTCAAACGCGCGACGGCCTGGCCCTCCTCGGGCTCGAGGCCGAGATCGACCCGCAGTTGACGGACCTGCTCACCCGGCACGGCGAATTGCGGATCCCCGGCGCCGACACCGACCGCTTCGTCCACCTCTATCTGCCCCGCCTCAGCCGCCAGGTCCGCGTGACCTCGCGCGATGCCAGCGTCACCATCCCCGAACAACCCCGCCCGATCGTCCGCGTGCGGGTCGCGACCCCCACCCCTCAGCACATCGAGCTCGCCCTCGACATCGCGTATGCCGCCCCCTCCGGGACGATCCTGACCGCCGACGGCGGCGCTCTCTTGCCGCACGACCACGGCGCTGAGCAGCAACTTATCGCCAGCCTGGACGTCCTGGACGCCATCCCATCGGCCCGGATGCGCCGGGGCACCGAATACGCCGGGCATTGGGATCTGGCCAATCGCGTGGTCCTCCACGCGATGGCCGCCGTCCGCTTCATGAATGATGTCCTGCCCGAGCTCGAGGCCGAGCCGGATATCCATCTGGTGGTCGAGGACGAGCTGACCAGCTTCACCGAGGCCACCGAGGCCCCGGTCATCGATGTCACGCTCCGCGACGGCGCCGACGGGCACACCGACTGGTTCGACTTGGGCGTCTCGGTGACTGTCGGTGAGGAGCAGGTGCCGTTCGAGCCGCTCTTCAGAGCACTCGCGGCCGGTGACGATGCCCTGCTGCTGGACTCGGGCACCTGGTTCCGCCTGGACGACCCCGCCCTGGACCGCCTGCGCGAGTTGATCGCCGAGGCTCGCGAACTGGTCGACCCCGGCCGGCCGATGCGCCTCTCGCGTTATCACGTGGGGCTCTGGGACGACCTTGCCGAACTCGGTTTCACCTCCGTCGACAGCGCCGCCTGGACCGCGAGCATCGAGCGGCTGCGCGACCTCGCCGTCGCCGAGCCAGCCCCGGTTCCCGCGGGCCTGCAGGCGACCCTGCGGCCCTATCAGGTCGACGGCTATCGCTGGCTGGCCAGCATCTGGGACGCCGGCCTCGGCGGCATCCTCGCCGATGACATGGGCCTGGGAAAGACGCTCCAGACCATAGCGCTGCTCGAAAGAGCCAGGGCCGCAGGAGAACTCGACAATCCTGTGCTGGTCGTCGCCCCGACCAGCGTGCTCGGCGTCTGGGCGAGCGAGGCCGAGAAGTTCGCCCCCGAGCTGCGCGTCACCGTGCTCGCCGAGACGGCCAAGCGGCGCGGCTCGTCGGTCGCGCAGGCGAGCTCGGGCGCGCACCTGGTGGTCACGTCCTACGCCGTCGCTCGCATCGACGGGGACGACTTCGCCGCGGCAAGCTGGCGCGGACTGGTCCTCGACGAGGCGCAATACGTCAAGAACCACCAGGCCAAGACGCACCACATGCTGCGCACGATCGGCGCGCCGTTCACCCTGGCGATGACCGGCACCCCGCTAGAGAACTCGCTGATGGACCTGTGGTCGCTGCTCGCTCTCGTCGCGCCGGGCCTGTATCCGCGCGCCGACCGGTTCATCGAGCACTACCGTCGCCCGATCGAGTCGGGCGAGTCGCCCGAGATGCTTCACCGGCTGCGCCGCCGGATCAAGCCGCTGATGTTGCGCCGCACCAAGGAGATGGTGGCCGCCGACCTGCCTCCGAAGCAGGAGCAGCGGCTCGCCGTCGAACTGACTCCGGCGCACCGACGCCTCTACGACCAGCACCTGCAGCGCGAACGCCAGCGCGTCCTCGGCCTGCTCGACGACCCGGTCGGCAACCGGGTCGCGATCCTCGCCTCGCTGACCCGGCTGCGGCAACTGAGCCTGGATCCGGCGCTGATCGACGCCGAGAAGTGGGGCTCGGGCCGGCCGGCCAAGGTCGAAGCCCTCATCGAGCAGCTTCAGGAGTTGCGCGTAGAGGGCCACCGGGCGCTGGTCTTCAGCCAGTTCACCGGCTTTCTGCGCCGCGTCGAGAGCCACCTGGCCGAGGCGGGCATCAGCACCGAATATCTCGACGGCGCGACCCGCAACCGGGCCGACGTCGTCAAACGTTTCCGCACCGGCAACGCCGACGCCTTCCTCATCTCACTCAAGGCCGGCGGCGTGGGTCTGACGCTGACCGAGGCCGACTATGTCTTCGTCCTCGACCCGTGGTGGAATCCCGCCGCCGAGGCTCAGGCGATCGACCGCGCCCACCGGATCGGTCAGACCAAGATGGTCATGGTCTACCGGCTGATTGCCACCGGCACCATCGAGGAGAAGGTCGTGGAGTTGCAACAGCGCAAGCGAGATCTCTTCGATCGCGTTGTCGATGAAGGCGGGGCGATGTCGGGCCAGATCACGGCCGACGACATCCGGGCGCTACTCGACGCCGACTGAGCTGCCGGCCCCGGTGCGAGAGTAGGTGCGCCAAGGGTGCCGTATATGTGGTCGAGGGCACGCCCGGGCGGATGAAAGAATCCGACACCATGACCACCACACCCGCCTCGCCTCGCGCCATCCCCGAGCGGCCCACGCTCGACGGACTCGAGGAGAAGTGGGGGGTCGTATGGCAGCAGCAAGGCACCTTCGCCTTCGACCGCGCTCGCGCGCTGTCCCTCCCCCGCGACCAGAGCTTCGCAATCGACACCCCGCCGCCGACCGCGAGCGGCAGCCTGCATATGGGGCACGTGTTCAGCTTCACCCACACCGACTGCATAGCCCGCTACCAGCGGATGCTGGGCCGGGAGGTTTTCTATCCGATCGGCTGGGACGACAACGGCCTGCCGACCGAGAAGCGCGTGCAGAACTTCTACGGCGTGCGCGGCGATGCGACCCTGCCGTATGTCGAGGGTTATGAGCCGCCCCATCGCGGCACCGCCCGCTCGATCAAGTCCGCCGATGAGCAGCCCATCAGCCGCCGCAACTTCCTTGAACTGTGCGAAGAGCGCACGATCGAGGATGAGAAGAGCTTCGAGTCCACCTTCCGCCGCCTCGGCCTCTCCTTCGACTGGGACCAGACGTATCGCACCATCGACGACCGCTCGCGCGCGACCTGCCAGTGGGCCTTTATCCGCAATGTCCAGCGGGGCGAGGCCTACCAGTCCGAGGCGCCGGGCCTGTGGGATGTCACCTTCCAGACTGCCGTCGCGCAGGCCGAGCTGGAAGCCCGTGACTACCCCGGCCACTACCACCGGGTCGCCTTCCACGCCGCCGACGGGCCGGTCTACATCGAGACCACCCGCCCCGAACTCATCCCCAGCGTGGTCGCGCTCATCGCCCACCCCGACGACGAGCGGTATGCCGCCCGCTTCGGCACCACGGTCACCTCGCCGCTCTTCGGGGTCGAGATCCCGGTGCTCGCGCACCCGGCCGCCGAGATGGACAAGGGCGCCGGCATCGCCATGTGCTGCACCTTCGGCGACCTGACCGATGTGCTCTGGTGGCGCGAGCTGCGCCTGCCCACCCGGTCGCTGATCACCCGCACCGGCCGGATGCACCACGAGAGCCCCGAATGGCTCGTCGGCACCCCCGGCGAGGCGCTGTACGCCGAGCAGGTGGCGGGTAAAACGGCATACGGAGCACGGGAGGCGATCGTCGCCGCGCTGCGGGCATCCGGCGACCTCGACGGCGAGCCGACGGCCACCCAGCGCAAGGCGAACTTCTACGAGCGCGGCGAGAAGCCGCTGGAGATCGTCACCACCCGCCAGTGGTACATCCGCAATGGCGGGCGCGACCCCGAACTCAACGCCGAACTCGTCGCGCGCGGAGACCAGATCGCCTTCCACCCGGCCTTCATGCGCAGCCGCTATGCCAACTGGGTGGCCGGCCTCAATGGCGACTGGCTGGTCTCGCGGCAGCGCTTCTTCGGCCCGTCCATCCCGGTCTGGTATCCGCTGGACCAGGACGGGGAACCGGTGTGGGACAACTACATTCTGCCGAGCGAGGAGATGCTCCCGGTCGACCCGATGGCCCAGCCGGCGCCCGGCTACACCGAGGACCAGCGCGGCAAGCCCGGCGGTTTCGTCGGCGACCCCGACGTCTTCGACACCTGGGCGACCTCGTCGCTGACTCCGCAGATTGCGCTCGGCTGGCGCCGGGATGACGAACTCTTCGGCCACCTCTTCCCGATGGACATGCGCCCCCAGGCGCACGACATCATCCGCACCTGGCTCTTTGCGACGGTGGTGCGCGCGCACTGGGAGTTCGGTTCGATCCCGTGGACCAATGCCGCGATCTCCGGCTTCATCCTCGACCCGGACCGCAAGAAGATGAGCAAGTCCAAGGGCAACGTGGTCACGCCCGAGGACACCCTCAAGGAGCACAGCTCCGACGCGGTGCGCTACTGGGCGGCCAGCGGCCGGCTCGGGACCGACGCGGCCTACGACATCGGCCAGATGAAGGTCGGCCGGCGCCTGGCGATCAAACTGCTCAACGCGACGAAGTTCGCCCTCGGCTTCGGCGATGTCACCGGCGACCTCGCGGCCGTCGTGACCGAGCCGCTCGACCTGGCGATGCTCGCCGGGTTGCGCGAAGTCGTGGCCCGAGCCACCGCGGGCTTCGAGGCGTGGGACTTCACCCGCAGCCTGGAGGTCACCGAGAGCTTCTTC